>JAMPYH010000117.1 GCA_023700785.1 Candidatus Zixiibacteriota bacterium | reverse complement strand
GTCGGTGATCCTCTTTCGCCTTGACGAACAGATGGTCGTAGCCGGCCAAAAGCGGTTTGAATGAACCTTTAAGCGCGAGATATCGCCCAAACGCCTTTTCAGACAACCGACCGTTGACCAACACAACTGGTATTCCCTTCGATTGCAGAGCGATCAACATATTTGGCCAGATCTCAGTCTCCGCAATGACCACGATCTTTGGAGACACCTGCTGCAGGACACGAGCCCAGAGGTGAGGAACATCGATAGGGAGAAAAGAAACTGTGGTGCCGCCGCCATTGATCATCTTGGCGGTCTTATATCCCGCTCGCGTCATGACCGTAAGATGGAAGCGCAACTCTGGCGCTTGCTCGTGCAGATAATCGATCAAATGCCCAATGACGCGAACTTCGCCGACCGAGGCGGCGTGCAGCCAGATATCGGCGGGTCCCAATGAATCCGTGTTCAGACGTCCCGCCCAGAGCGCGTCTTTACCCGCTTTGCCGCGCCCGATCACAAACGCGCCGAAATAGATCAGATACGCCATGACTTTGTACAGGTAGATCATAGGTATCTACTCACCAGCGCGGCGGCGCGATCACTTGCCCCCTGGCCGTGCAACAATGACGGCAGTCCCATCAATCTGGAGCGGATCTTCTCGTATAAGTCCTGGTCAGTCCAGATCATCCGCATCGCGCCAACTATTCCAGTCGGCGAAACTTCATCCTGGATCAGCTCCGGCACGACTTTCTCTCCCAGCACCAGATTGACCAGTCCGATCTTGTCGATCTTGATCAGCCGCTTCGCTATCTGATAGGTAATACCACCCGTCTTATAAACGATCACCATCGGGCGGCCGATGATGCCGGTCTCGAGGGTTGCTGTCCCGGACGCGGTGACAACCATATCGGCGTCAAAGATCACTCGTCGTGCGGTATCGTATTCAATTTTAATATTGTTGGCCGCGTACTTAGCGACGGCGGACTCGTAATCAAACGCTCCCCTCACCGCGGCAATAGTCGCCGATGTTCCGTATTCGCGGTTGAACTGATCCGCGGCCGCAAGCATCGGCCCAAGCATCCGTTCTATCTCCTGTGGACGGGAGCCGGGAAGCAGCGCGATCTGGTTTTTGTGTGGAATCGGGGACGAGATATATTCAGCGGGTATGTCATCGAGCAGATAATGCCCAACAAACTGGGCGTTGATATCATGCATGCGATAGAAATCCTGCTCGAATGGAAGGATAACGATCATCCGATCCACCAGCTCGCGAATCTCAGCTATCCGCTTGTGCCCCCACGCCCAGACTTGCGGCGAGATATAATAGATGATCGGTATGCCGAACTTCCTGACTCGTTTGGCGAGCCGAAGATTAAAACCGGGATAATCGACAAGCAACAATGCCGACGGTTTCTCTGCCTCGATGGTCGCGACCGCTCGATGCATCAGGTCTCGAAAATATCCATATCGTTTCACCACTTCCCAGAAACCGAGCACTGCCAGATCCGACGGCTCAGCCAATTGCTGTTGACCGAGCGCTCTGAGTCGGGGACCGCCCAGGCCGGTCAGTTTTAGGTCTGGGCGGATAGTTCGAAGCGACTCCACTAATCGGGCCGTGGCATTGTCGCCTGAAGGATCCCCCGCTGAGATGAATAACGACGAAGATCCCATTTATCCGGTGTGAGCCATCATCAACTCGATCGAGCTTTTGCCGATCCGTTCAACTTCGAGCGCGACGCGCAACGCCTCGGTCGCTTCCTCCAGCGACACCGCCACCGAGCTGTCATTGATGATCGCGTTCAGAAACGACTCGATCTCCGCCCCCAGCATATCCTTGCCGGTGTCGGACTTTTTGACATACAGGATATCCTTCCCGGACTTCCCGAGGGGTACGCGCATCCCCGCTTCAGTGGTGTCGGTCGCGAGTTTGTAAATGTCCGCCTGCTTGACCGCGAGGTCGAGCGAGTAATAGCCCGAAGGTTGAAAGATCCTGAACTTGCGCATCGGTCGCAGCGATATGCGCGACGCGGTCAAATTGGCGACCGTTCCATTCGCGAACGTGAGCCGCGCGTTGGCGATATCCGCCGCCACCGACACGATCGCCACCGCCGACGCCTGAATATCGATCAGTTTCGCTTTGACAAAATGCAGGACGAGATCGATGTCATGGATCATCAGGTCAAGCACTACCGCGACATCCGTGCCGCGGGGATCAAACGCCGCCAGGCGGTGCGCCTCGATGAACGACGGACGGATCGCGTACGGCGCCAGCGCCTGCACCGCGGGATTAAACCGCTCGATCTGTCCGACCGCGACCTTGACACCATGCTGCGTGCCGAGCGCGATCAGCTCTCTCGCCTGCTCGTACGTGGACGTGACCGGCTTTTCGATCAGGCAGTGAATGCCGCGCCTGATCAACTCCGACGCGACTGCATAGTGCGCCGATGTCGTCACCGCGATTGAGACCGCCTCCGCCTTTTCGGCGAGTTGATCGAGCGATTGAAAGGTCCTGGTGTTGTACTCTTTGGCCAAAGCATCCGCGCGACTCCGGTCGGTATCAAATATCCCGACCAGTTCGGCGTTATGCAGTTGCGACATCCAGCGAAGGTGGTGTTTTCCCAGCGCTCCCACACCGACAACGGCCGTCTTTATTGGTTTCATATGTCCCGGATATGTTGATTGGGCGAAAGACTCATGGCGTCAAGCTATGCCAAAATCAATCGAGGGGAAAGCGGTTTTAGAACATGCGTTCGATTATTCGCGGACCGACCGGCGAAAAACACGCACGCGAGCCGAGACCGCTGCAGAACGGCCACAAGTATGTACAACTGTCTATTTCACTATGCCGCGATTCGAACGATTGAGAAAGTTCAGCACATTCTCGATCTCAGGACCGATCTCGATCTCGTTGTTTATCCGCTCCACCGCCTGCGTTGTATTTAAGCCGGAGAAGAAGAGTATCTTGAACGTCTGCTCCAACCGCTTGATGACGTCGTCGGCGAATCCGCGTCGGCGCAGTCCAACCGAATTGATCCCGACCACCTTGAGCGGATACCCGCCGACCAGCGCGTAGGGGCAGATATCCTGCTGCACGCGGAAACCGCCGCCGATCATGCAGTGCGCGCCGATCTTGACGAACTGGTGCACCGGCAGGACGCCGCCAAGGATGGCGAAATCATCCACCTCGACATGCCCGGCCAGATTCACCGAATTTGCCATAATGACATTGTTGCCGATGATGCAGTCATGCGCGACGTGCGCGTAGGCCATGATAAAGCAATCTTTGCCGATCACGGTCTGCATGTGGTATTTGGTGCCGCGATTGATCGTCGCGTACTCGCGCACAACCGTATTGTCGCCGATGATCGCCTTGGTCACTTCGCCGCCGAATTTGAGATCCTGCGGATCGGTTCCGATCACCGCGCCATGCGAGATCCTGACATTCTTTCCGATCACCGCGCCCGGAGCGAGCAGAACGTGCGAGCCGATCACCGCGCCGGAGTCGATAGTGACATTCTCTTCGATCACCGCATACGGGCCGACTGTCACGTTGTCGGCCAATTGGGCTTTGGGGGAAACGATCGCGGAAGCGTGTACCTGGGTCATCGGTCAATCACCATTGCCATGAAGTCGGCCTCGGCGACCAGGGTCTCTCCAACATACGCGTGCCCGCTCATCTTGCAGGTGTTGCGTCGGAAAGAAAGCATATCGAGTTCGAATCGAAGCTGGTCGCCCGGAGTCACCGGCTTGCGAAATTTAGCGTTATCTATGGACATGAAATAGACTAGTTTGGTTTCAGGATGTTCGATCGCGTTAAGCAGCAGTATCCCGCCCGCCTGCGCCATCGCCTCGAGGATCATCACCCCCGGCATGATCGGGTGACCGGGGAAATGTCCCTGGAAGAACGGTTCGTTGATCGTCACGTTTTTGATCGCGACCACGCGCTTCTCCGGATCGAGATCCATTACCCGGTCGATCAACAGGAACGGGTAGCGATGCGGCATGATCTTGAGGATCGACTGGATATCGAGGAAGAAGCCGTTGCTCGGATAGCGCTTGGCGATCTGCTTCTTTTTGTACAGCTCGCGCATCTTGCGGGCAAGCGCGACATTCGCCTTGTGCCCGGAACGCGCCGCCAACACGTGCCCCTTGAACGGCACGCCGATCAGGAAGAGATCCCCCAGCAGATCGAGTGTCTTGTGGCGCACCGGTTCGTTGTAAAAGCGCAGCTTTACGTCGTTGATAATGCCCGACTTGCCGACAAACGCCCGCTCTTTGAGATTCAGCGCGGTCTGGATACGATCAACCTCGACCTGCCCCAGATCCGAATCGTAGATCACCACCGCGTTATCCAGCCCGCCGCCCTTTATCAGGCCGTGCGCTTTGAGCTGTTCAACTTCAGAAAGAAAACAGAACGTCCGCGCCGGCGCGAACTCTTCGACAAATTCTGTATTGAGATCCTGGAGTGTCGTGTACTGTGTGCCAAGCGCGGGACTCTTGTAGTCGATGAGGAATGTGATCCGGACATCATCCGATGGCGTCACTACCAGATCAACTCCGCGCTCCGGCTCGGAGTAGGACATCGGCGCGTCGATCTCGAGGTAGTATTTGTCTTCTTCCTGTTCGATAATACCGGCTTCGAGCAGCTTATCGACGTACGGCTTGGCGGAACCATCACCGATCGGCGGCTCGTTGTTGTCCAGGTCGACGATCATATTATCGATCTGGAGCCCGGCGAACGCCGCCAGCACATGCTCGACCGTGTGGACGCGCGCTTCTCCCTGCTGGAGCGTCGTGCCTCGAGAGATATCCACAACATGGTCGATATCCGCGATAACTGAGGGACTACCGGCGATATCGGTCCGGACAAACCTGATCCCATGATTAGCTGGGGCCGGACGGAAAGTCATCGTACACCGGTTCCCGGTGTGTAATCCAATACCCGACAAAGAGATGGAAGTCTTGATGGTGCGTTGCTTTTCGTACATAGAGACTGTTGCCCAACAGGTTGCGGGAGTATACGCAAGCCGCCTAGCCGGTACAAGTCTTTTTTCCCGTCCTGCGAGATTCTAAAGATGGGATTGACGAGCGTGCGCTTGGATGCCATACTGTGGGCTAAACAGGCCACGTTTAACCGGGAGGTCACATGACCAGATCGTACTCTTCCATTCTCGCAGTCGCGTTGCTTCTGATCATTGCGGGCGCGACGTCAATTCAAGCGCAGGTCAACTGGTGGCGGCTGGATAACGAGACCGCTATCACGATGGAATGGAGCAAGGCGGACTTCGCCGGCAGAATCGCTGATGAACTCGGGTTCTTCAATACTATTCTTTTCCTCGGCGCGCAGATAAGAGTCTCTCCCTCCGTAAATCTCGTGGCCGAGCTTCCGATCACGACCTGGGATGTAAAAGACCCGATGGTTTATGATCTCGGCTGGTATTTCTATGATTGGGAGGATGAGCAGGCGATCGGCAATCCGTATCTCGGATTGGAATACAGCCGACCCGGCGCTCCGATCCTGTTCGCGCTCGGGGTCCGTCCCCCACTGGCGAGTGATGACAAGTTATTTGCGGCGGTCGTCGGCTTGTTCGGCGCCGCGGACCGCTTCGAAGCGTTTGTACCGGATCTCTGGACCTTTTCACTCGCCATCGGCGGACGAAGCAGCGCCACAGTCGGTCCGGCCTATCGATTCCTGATCGGACCGACCCTTCTGGTTCCCGATGCCGGCGACGCTGAGGTGCTTCTGGATTGGAGTGCTTTGTTTGGCTTTCGCGGGACAATTGCCCACGCGGGCTTCGAGTATGCGGGCCGGATGATCCTAACCGAAAATTATGATGACCTCGGCGACCGTTTCGATCAGTTTATCGGCTTAGTCGGCGGTTTGAACATTGGCCAGGTCGAGCCGGGAGTGCAGTTCAGGTATGCTATTGATGATGAGTATCGCGAATGGATCGATTTTACCTTCGGTATCAATTTGAAAATACGGCTCGGCGCGGAGGAGGAGTAGTCGTCAAACGGTGATTAGGGACACGACCCTAATTCTCGACCATCCCTACAACAAACTCATCGCAGGCGGCTGTCACTCGTATGGGTATCAGCCGCTTGCCGCCGTCGATCTCCCACGACAGTTTCACCTTGATGAAATTATCGGCCACGCCGAAAAACTCGCGATCATGCGGCTTCCTGTGCTCGGCGATTACTTCCAACCTCTCTCCGACCTGGCGGAGGTGAGCCTTCGCGCGATTCCGCTCGGATATCTCGGAGAGGATCGCGTTTCGCTCCTTGATGACCTCAGGGGAGATCTTGTCGGACATCTGCGATGCCGGTGTGCCGGGACGATCCGAATAGCTGAAGACATGCAGATAATCGATAAGACCTGACTCAGCCAAACGTTTTGTCTGACCGAAGTCAGCATCGGTCTCCCCGGGGAAACCGACTATAACATCCGCGCCGACTATTGTGTTCGGCTGAGCTTCTTTGACCGCCGTCACCCGCTTGATATAGGTATTCTGGTCATAGGGACGCTGCATCAGTTTGAGAATGCGCGACGATCCCGACTGCAACGGGATATGCATGTGCCGACAGATACGGCCGGCCGATTCAGCATAGACCTGCACCAATTCCTCCCGCACTGTCTGCGGCTCGATCGACGAGAGACGGATCCGCTTGACTTCGGTTCGATCGAGGATCATCCGGCAGAGCGACGCGAGGTTCTTCGCCTGCGGCTCGGTCTGACGATTTTTGTAATGCCCCAGGTGCACGCCGGTCAGCACGATCTCATTGTAACCATTGGCGACAAGTGAACTGACCTCCGAGACGATGTCATTTACCGGTCGATTGCGCAGCCTTCCGCGGACTGTCGGGATAATACAAAACGAGCACCACTGGTTGCAGCCATCGGAGACTTTCAGCCACGCCCGGTTGTGACCATGGAAATCAGTGATATTAGTGGAGCAACTACTGTCCGGTTCACGGTCGAATAGGTCGGGAAGTTGCGACGGAAGGATCGACGCGATCCTTTCTTTCTCTTTGTTTTTTATCAACACATGGACGCCACTGATGCCGCCGATCAGCGCTGGGTCGTTGTCCACATAACATCCCGCCACCACCACTTTGCCGTTCGGATTCTCGCGCGCCGCCTTTTTGACCATCTGGCGGCAGTCAGAATCGGCCCGGTGCGTGACTGTGCAGGTGTTGATGATATAGAGATCCGCCTTCTCCCCCGGTTCGGCGCGACGAAACCCAAAGGGATACAGCTCCGCCGCCATTTTCTCAGTCTCATACTGATTGAGCCGACAGCCGAGCGTCTGGAGCGCGATCTTTTTGGTCGTTTCCGCCATAGGGCGGGAATATAGCCAAATATGGATGCGAGAGGGAGAGGATTCTTTCCCGCTCTGTCCCTCACCCTTCGGGATTGGTTTCCTGTGCCCCACCCCTCGGTTGGGTTCATCAAATTCGTAGCTCAGGTTCCTCGAGGGCACTGTGCCCCACCCCTCGGGTGGGTTCATCAAACTCCTAGCTCAAGTTCCTCGAGGGCACTGTGCCCCACCCCTCGGGTGGGTTCATGGCACGAATGGAAATCCCGAGGCTCTCAATCGACCCATTCCCCCCCACAAAAAAACCCGCCCATCGCTGGGCGGGTTCGATTAGACAATTAGACTAAAACGTCAGATCGTGTCGTCCTCGGATGATGCTGAGTCAGTCAACTCCGCCGCCGGAGCCGCCGCTTCGGCCGGGGCCTCAGCCACCGTCTTCAGTTCTTCCGGCATAGCTTCCGCCATGGCGTTGGAAACTGGATTCGGGTGTTTGGCAAGGTACTCCTCGAACTCGGCACGGTCGCGCTTCTTAAAGTACGCCACCGCCGAAAGGATCACCTTGTGCTGGTTCCGGTCGAACTCGATCACATTGAGCGGGACCTGTT
>JAMPYH010000116.1 GCA_023700785.1 Candidatus Zixiibacteriota bacterium | reverse complement strand
CCAACCCGGTCGGAATGATGAACAGTTTTGTCATCAGGTCGAAGGGCGTAGCATAGTAAGCAACCGCGGTTAATGTAAGGAGCGATCCGACAATGAACCGGTCAAGCTGACCCATCAATGGTGCGACGATATTGCTCACGGTGATCCACTTGCCGTATCCCAGCAACGTGATCAGGATCGTTCGATTCGGCTTGCAGTAACGCCAAAATGAAAGATCCTTGAGGGCATAGCCGAGGTAGATGGACATCACGACCAGTTTCGCTGTGGAAAGTGCCAGTACGATCACAAAGAGATTGCTCGAGAACGGCAGCACCAGGATCGGAACCAGGAAAGCCGCCACTGAACTCGGGACGCGTATGGAATTGACAAGCGCGAACTTTTGTTGGGCTTCGAGTACGCCGCGGGCGCAGGCATTGGTCAGGAGCACCGGTATCGACCCCGCGATGACAAACATCGTCGCCAACGCTTCCGCGTGAAGATCATCCGGGACATTGAGCCACGTGTGAACGACAGTAGGTGCGAGAAGTGATACCGCGAGCGTACCTGTCAGGCCGCCGCTTGCGGACAAAAGCAGCGCGTTCGCCACCAGCGCGCCCAGTTCTGATCTTCTTCCGTTCGCTGAGTATTCGGCCACAAACTTGGTAGTTGCCCGGCCGATCCCCATGTCAAAGATATTGAAATAGCCAACCACCATCCAGGCGAGCGAAAGCAGCCCGAACCGATCGGTTCCAAGATGCGCGACCAGTACGGGGATCGATACAAAGCCAACGACTATTGGAGCCAGCAATCCTGCGTAATTGTACAGGGAGTTGCGGGCCAGTTGACGGCCCGTGAAACGGACGCCGGAGACGGTCGTCTCAATAGTCTGCGAGGATGTTACTTCCGATGTCGATCCGGACACAGTCATCTTCCTTGATGAGCTGAAAACCTATCTCTGTTCGGTCGGCAATTCAACCAAAACTGGTCAATTTGCCCCCACATACCTGATTTTAAGCCGTTCGCTCGTTTCAGGCACGACCATACCGTATTAATCCGATGAGATAATATCAAGTGGCGTGCCGAATCCGGCTCCTAAGTCAATGCGCTTGAAGCGTGGGAGGTTATCAACGCTGCCTGGACGTACGCTCTATTATAGGAGCACGAGGAGTGGAAATGGTTTCAGCAGGATGGTGGAAAGTATTTCCGGATTTTCAATCGCTTGAGGAGAAATGACGATCGATCAGGTCGCACAGGATATGCGCGATCAGGATATGCATTTCCTGAATGTGCGGCGTGTGCGATGAAGGCATGACCAGGGCGATGTCGGCGACTTCTTTGAGCTTCCCCCCGTTCCCTCCAGTGAGGGCAAGCGTGTTCAGGCCTAGCGCAGCCGCCGCCGTGACCGCGGCAAGCACATTAGCGGAGTTGCCGGAGGTGGAGATCGCGACCAGGATATCCCCTTGCGACCCGAGTGCTTGAAGCTGGCGCGAAAAGATATGATCAAACCCGAAATCATTCCCTACCGCCGTGAGCGCGGAAGTATCGGTGGTCAGCGCTATTGCCGGAAGCGGACGGCGGTTTGTTTTCAGAAAGCGGCCGGTCAGTTCGGCGGCAATATGTTGAGCATCCGCGGCTGAGCCTCCGTTGCCGCAGAGCAGGATCTTGTTCCCGCGCTCCAGCGCTGCGATCAATATCTCTCCCGCTTCGGCGATCCGGTCGATCAACTGCGACCCCACCGCCCGCAATACTTCGGCATGCGAGTCAAGTGACTGTTGGATGATCTGTTTCATTCATCAACCCTGAACGGCGATTTCGGATCGCTCTCGTGTCGGATCTCATCAACCTCTTTTTGACGACCCCAACCGGCATAGAGCCGGTTAGGCGAATTATACACGATTCCTTCGCTATCGCCAATATTCTTGTATGCGTGCGCCACGCCCGGCGGCACGATCACAGTGGCAGGTCGACTCTCCCCAAACTCATATTTCTGCTCCATGCCGAATGTCGCGGAGCCGGGTCGGTTGTCCCACAAATAGAGCCGAAAAGTAGATGGCCCGATAAACGCGAAGAGGTCGGATTGTTCTCGATGTTCATGCGGCCCGCGAGTCACACCGGGTTTGGTCATCGATACGTAGCTCATTGCCGGATACTGGGAACTATCCAGCTCATCTTGCCGATACAACTCGATCAGCCAACCTCGAGGATCAGCAAACGCCTTTACCGCGTTGATAATGACCCCGCCGATCGGGCAGATAATGCTCACAGGTTCTCTCCATGTAGAGCCAAAAACTCGGCGAGCGCTGTGTCATACGGCCGCATAATGTGTATGCCGGCTTCCTTGAGGCGCTGATTTTCCAGCGCCGAGTTACGTGGGCGCTTAGCCGGGCGAACATACTGGTCGCTTCCGCACGGTTGAACCGAAGCCGGTATATTCAAGCTGGAAAACAGATCTTTAGCGAACTGGTACCAGCTGGTTGGGCGCTCACTCGTGGCATGGAATATCCCAAACAATCCGGCCTCAAGCACTACTTTCGTTTGGCTTGCTATATCCATAGTCCATGTAGGGTTACCGAATTGATCATTGACCACGAGGATAGGCGGTCCAGCCTGAACTCCACTTCCCTTTAGAGTTTGTTCGCGCCCCAGTTTGACCATCGTCTTTACGAAGTTCTTACCATGCTGACCATATACCCACCCGATTCGCATGATGACATAATTGTCAACCCAACTCTTTACTCGTTCTTCCCCATCAAATTTGCTCTTTCCATAGACCGTCTGCGGATTGGGAAGATCGGTCTCGACATAAGGTAATTCTTTGGCTCCATCAAAGACATAATCCGTCGAATAATACAGCAGCTTGGCGCCGACTTTGGTCGCCGCCCTCGCGACGTTTTCGGTCCCGTCGGCATTGACCGCTTGTGCCAGACCCGGATTGGCCTCGGCACCATCGACATCCGTGTAAGCGGCGGTATGGATTACCCACTCTGGTTCGACCGCGCGAAACGTCTCAAGCAGTTTCGAGAAACTGCGGATATCCACATCCTGCTTTTCGATTCCGATCACCTCGCGGCCTGTCGAAAGGTATGCCACCAGGTCAGTCCCAAGCTGACCCTGGCTGCCAGTCACCAATATCCTACCAGTGGTCGCCATTGACCTCGTTGACCACTTCCTCGAGATAGCGGCGATACTCGTTATTCCCCATCGACCCGATGACCTTCTCCATCTGAGCACGGTTGATGAACCGCATGCGGTAGGCTACTTCTTCAATGCAGGCGATCTTGAGACCCTGCCGCTTCTCGATGGTCGCGATAAACTCGCCCGCGTCAAGCATCGATTCATGCGTACCGGTGTCAAGCCAGGCAATGCCGCGGCCCAGCCGCACCACCCGCAACTTGCCCCGTTCCAGGTATGCGCGATTGACATCAGTGATCTCAAGTTCTCCCCGCCCCGACGGCTTTAACCCCCGAGCGATTGCGACAACTTCGTTGTCATACAAATAAAGCCCGGTGATGGCGTAGTTTGATCTTGGCTTGACCGGCTTTTCTTCTACTGAGACCGCTCGGGAATTTGAATCGAACTCAACCACGCCATACCGTTCGGGGTCCTTGACCCAATATCCGAAGACCAGAGCGCCATCCCGGAACGACAGCGCATCCGGCCGAAAGTCAAAAACACCGTGAAAGATGTTGTCGCCAAGGATCAGGGCTACCGCGTCACTTCCAATGAACTCCGCCCCCAAGATGAACGCCTGCGCGATCCCCTCCGGTTTCGGTTGCGCTTTGTAGCTGATCTTGAGCCCAAGGTGATGACCGTCGCCAAACAGCGCCTCAAACTTCGGGATATCCTGCTGAGTCGAGATGATCAGGATCTCCTGGATGCCGAACATCATTAGCGTCGAAAGCGGGTAGTACACCATCGGCTTGTCATAGACCGGCAGAAGCTGTTTGCAGACGACCTGCGTCACTGGATAAAGCCGCGTGCCGCTCCCGCCCGCCAAAATTATCCCCTTGGTTACTTTTCCGCTCATGTGGATCCTGCGGTTCGGTGATGATAGTTACGAGCGTAATATTGCAGGTATTCTCCGCTGATACAACTCTCCAGCCAATCCGCATGATCAAGATACCACTGTACCGTTTCTCGGATCCCCTGCTCAAAACTATGCTCAGGCCTCCAACCAAGCTCTTTTTGGATGCGCGACGCGTCGATCGCGTAACGGCGATCATGCCCCGGCCGATCCTGTACAAATCGTATCAAGTTCTCGCGCGGACCGCCACCGAGAAGATCGTCAAGCGTACGACAGAGCAGTTTTACCAACTCAAGATTGGTGATCTCGTTGTGACCGCCGATAGCATACGTCTTTCCGGCTATGCCGCTGTGGAAGACCAGATCGAGCGCCTGGCAGTGGTCCGCAACATACAACCAATCGCGCACATTCATTCCGTCGCCATAAACCGGCAGAGGCAACCCAGCGACCGCGTTACGGAGCATGAGCGGGATCAGCTTCTCGGGAAACTGCAGAGGTCCGTAATTGTTGGAACAATTGGTCGTCACTACGTCCAGCCCGTATGTTTTGTGATACGCGCGGACCAGGTGATCGGCCGATGCTTTGGAGGCCGAGTACGGGGAGTTTGGTCTAAAACTACTCTCCTCGGTGAAGTATCCGGTTTCCCCCAGTGAGCCATACACCTCATCCGTCGAGACATGATGAAACCTAAACGGACCTGTTTTCCCCGACTCCCGCGCGAGTTCCAGCAGATTAAAAGTACCAACGATATTGGTATTAATGAATTCCGCCGGGCCGGAGATCGAGCGATCCACATGCGACTCCGCGGCAAGATGGATCACCGCGTTGATGCCATACTTCTCAAAGCAATCTCTTAACGCGGCGAAATCACAGATATTGACCTTCTCAAAGTAGTAGTTGTCGGCTGTCTCGATCGCTTTGAGGTTGGCCAGATTGCCGGCATATGTCAGAGAATCGATGTTGATAAACAGGTATTCGGGGTACTTGGGAACCAAAGATAGCAGCAGGTTGGAGCCGATAAATCCGGCTCCGCCGGTAACAGCTATGCGGCGGGGATATCTGGTCCAATCCATGGTCGTTTTTCTCTGAGCGATCAAACTGTGGGCAACATAGGCTGAATGGCTACGAGTTTCAAGAAAAAAACCGGAGCGCGCTCCGGTTTCGGTTATCTAAGAGCCGGCGAAGGGATTCGAACCCCCGACAGCCTGATTACAAATCAGGTACTCTACCAACTGAGTTACGCCGGCTTGGTTAAACAGTCTAAACGAAATGCTAACTCGATTCAAGCTAATAGATCGACGGATCTTCGACAATCATCACCGTCGTCAGACCTTCCTCTTCCATTTCACCCCCTGAGGAGTGTCTTCCAGCACCACGCCCTGGGTCAATAGATCATTTCTGATCTTATCGGACAGCGCGAAGTCCTTCGCCTTGCGGGCTTCCTGTCGCTTCTGGATCATCGCTTCGATCTCGGCGTCAAGCCCGACCGCCTTTTTCTGAAATCCGAGTACAGTGTCAAATCGGGACATCAGTTCAAGTACCGCGTCGCGCTCCGCCACCGACAATCTCTCCTCGGCTTTCAGTTTATTGATGTCTCTGATAAGATCAAAGACAATTCCCAGAGCGCCGGAGATATTCAGGTCATCATCCAGATTTTCTTCAAATCCGGCCTTCGCCTTGTCGATCACTGTCTGGGCCGAGCCGTCGGAACTTCCTCCCGGATACAACTTCACATTGTCGATAAAATCGTTATACCGGTCGAGCGCGGCTCGAGCGCCATCGAGACCGTCAAAGGTGAAGTTCAACTGCTGGCGATAATGGGTGGCGATCAACAGATACCGCACCGCAAGGCCCGGATAGCCCCGTTCGATGATATCCCGCAGGGTGTAGAAGTTCCCCAGCGACTTGGACATCTTTTTACCTTCGACTATCAGGTGTTCGCAATGCAGCCAGACATTGACGAACTTCTCGCCGGTCGCTCCCTCGGACTGGGCGATCTCGTTCTCGTGATGCGGGAACATGTTATCGACCCCGCCCGTATGGATATCGAACCGCTTGCCGAGATATTTCATCGACATCGCCGAGCACTCAAGGTGCCAGCCTGGTCTTCCCTTGCCGATCTCCGTTTCCCAGAAGGCGATGCCGTCAGCCTCGTCCCAGGCTTTCCAGAGCGCGAAATCTGAGACTGAGTCCTTTTCGTATTCGTCGGCGGCGATCCGGGCGCCCGGCTTCAGCCCCTGCATATCAAGATTAGCCAGCTTCCCATAATCGGGAAATGACGCGATCTTGAAATAGTAGTTCCCGTTGACCTGGTAAACGTGACCGCGCTTCTCAAGCTCCTTGACTATCGCCACCATCTCCGGAATGTGGTCGGTAGCGGCGGGGTAATACTCGGCGCGTTCGATCCCCAACGTGTCCATATCCGCAAAAAACGCGTCGACGTACGGCTTCGTAAATTCCTTGGTCGTCACGCCGCGGGCATTTGACTCGCGGATGATCTTATCATCGATGTCCGTCAGATTCATGACCTGCGTCACCCGGTAGCCTTTGTACTTGAGGTACCGCCGAAGCAGATCTTCAAACATGTAGGCGCGGAAATTGCCGATATGGGCGAAGTTATAGACCGTCGGGCCGCACGTGTACATTCGCACCGAACCCGACTCGATCGGGTGAAACTCTTCGACGCGGCGCGTCAGGCTATTTTTAAATCGTAACGCCATTGTTCCTATCCCTGAGTAAACGACTTGACGGTCTTCGCGTCCAGCCGCTTGATCAACTCGACCAGCAATTTGATCGTGTTATCGTAATCGTCGCGATGTAAGATCGCGTTATGGCTATGGATATAGCGCACCGGAGGACCGATCACGATCGACGGTACGCCGACGCGGCTGATATGAATCCTGCCGCCATCCGTCGCGCCGCGTTCCATCGTGGTCACATGGAACGGGATCTTCGCTTTCTTGGCGGTATCCATCACCAGGTCGCGAAGTTTCTGATTTGGGATCATTCCCGCGTCATACAGGAGGATCGCGGGACCACCGCCGAGCCGTTCCGCTTTCTTGGTTGACTCCGGAGGGACATCGAGCGCTATTCCGGTATCGACCACGAGGCAAATATCCGGCTCGCCCAGCCAGCCAAGCGTCTGCGCCCCCCTGAGACCCACTTCTTCCTGCACCGACGCGCTGGCGAGGAATGTATTCGGATGTTTGATCTTCTTAAGTCTGCGGGAAACTTCCACCACAATAGCGCACGCGACCCGATTGTCGAACGCTTTGGCCATGTACAGCTTCTTGTTCCCCAGGATGGTGAACTGCGAATCAGGAATGATCGGATCTCCCTGCTTGATGCCGAGCTTTTTCTTGACATCGAACTTCTGCACCACGCCGACATCAATGAACATGTCTTTGATCTCGAGCACTTTCTCCCGCTGGGCCTGCTCCAGGATATGCGGCGGTCGCGAGCCGACCACACCAAGAACCGGACCATTCGAGGTAATGATCCGCATCCGTTGGCCAAGGGCGACATGTCCCCACCAGCCGCCTAACGGCAGAAACCTGATGTAACCGTCATCGGTGATCTCCTTGACCATGAACCCGATCTCATCCATGTGTCCTACTACCATCACCCGCGGATTGGCGGCAGTACCGGGTTGCAGACCCATGATCGAGCCCATCTTGTCGTACTTGAGTACACTGACGCTCCCCTTTAGTTCGCGCGCCATGATCCGCCGAACTTCGTCTTCGTAACCGGAAACGCCGTTCGCCTCAGTGATCTCTTTCAGAAGCAGTTCAGTAGTATCCACAGCAAAACCTCAACTGTTGGTAAACCATTACGTACCAAGGTACCGGCAGGTTGCCGGAGTCGGTTAATATAGTCGCTTTCGGGTGGACTGGAAACCTAAAT
>JAMPYH010000115.1 GCA_023700785.1 Candidatus Zixiibacteriota bacterium | reverse complement strand
TCGCGCCGCCGCTGCATGAAGCTCCGGAAGCCTGCGTCGGGTGTCTTGCCTGCGCGCTCAATTGCCCGACCAAATATATCAAGTTCGCCGATACCGGCAAAACGCGGACGATCTGGAACAAACAATTTGAAATGGTCAGAGACGTCCGCACCGGCGCGCCGACCATCACTCGCGAGTTCGCGGACTATCTGGTCGCTCACCGCAATATCCCGGCAGATTACTTTGAGATCAACGATGAGTCGCACCGGAAAGAGACAGCGCTCAATCTTGGCAAGATCGTTGCCTGGAGCCGGGAGGAAGTGAAATGAGATCCCGCTTGTTGGTCAATCCGAATCTTTGCACCGGCTGCCGCACGTGCGAGCTCGCTTGTTCGTTCACGCATGGCGCGGTCGGCAAACCGGGGCGGAGCCGTATCTACCCGCTCTCAGCAGGATCCAAAGATCTGTATGTGCCGGTGGTCTGTTTCCAGTGCGAAGATCCCGCCTGTGTAAAATCATGCTTAGTGAACGCCATCACGATGAATCACGCCACCGGCGCGTACGAGATCGACCCAAAGGTCTGCGTAAAATGCATGGCCTGTGTCGCGGCCTGCCCGTTCGGTTGTTCGCTGTTCGACAAGGTGCATGAGGTCGTGGTGAAATGCGATCTCTGCGGCGGCGACCCGGTCTGCGCCCACTTCTGCCCGACCAAAGCGCTCGAGTGGAAGGAGATCCCGGCCGAAAAGATGTCGCCTGTCTTAAAAGAAGTGATCTAAATCGTATCAAGCGCCGCCGCGACATCAGGATGTCGCCCGTTGAAGCGGAGTCGGTCTGTCCACAGTTCTTGGAGGTCGTAATGGAGAATGTCCAGGTCGCAGAGACTGCAGTCCGTAATCCCAGGTATTTGCTCCCGTTCCTGATTGTGATCGTAGTCGTGTCATTCGTCAACTTTGTCATGTTGGTCGCCCTGCTTGGCAGGGGTGCCGCCGAAACTACCGCGGCCACTCCGCAATTACCGACAGAACTAAGATCGAACGCAGCAAAGGACGCATTGGGAAGCTTTCTGGTGGAAGCGTACAATGCCAAAGAACTGGACGCGTTATATCAGTGGCTTGACCCTTTAATTCAGGTAAAGGTTTCGCGTGCGGAGTTTGAGCGGCAGATGTCCAGTCTTTACTCGTTGATACCAGGGATCTCAGACGCCGCTTATGCAAGTTATGAATGCGATGAGGCTGGCAATTCTATGACGTCCTGTAGATTGTACTATATTGGCAAAACCAGCCAGGGACAAAATGTTACGATAACGGTCTTTATTCAACGACAGGGTGAAAACGCGTATCGGAACTATGGATTTACTTTAAACCTCAATTGACGGCGCGCGAACTCAAAAAGAAAGTGGCTGTCTAAGCCGGTTGGCCGGCTCGACAGCCACATGAACCGTCTATCGAGAAATGATCAGATTCTCGATCTTCTATTTCAATCCGAACAGATAGCCGAACTGAAACTTGACATCCGGAATATCGCCGACGCCGATGCGCGCCGCGAAGTTCCAGCTGTTCTGCATGCCGGCAGGGAGTGCCGCGCCAAAGGTCAGCGTGAGGCCGGCCTCGGAGCCATCCGCCTGATCCGCGGAGTAAAACGCCACAGTCGGTCCGGCGCCAACAAAGAAGACCACCTTGCCGCTTGACGGTACGAAATCGTAGGTGATATCGCAATTCAGCGTAGTCACCGTGATGTCATCGCCAAAACCAAAGTCGATCGCGGGAGCGAAGTGGATCGGCGAGTCGGTCAGCGCGAAGTTTCCCTGTCCACCAAACACGACCTGATCAGGATTGGAGCTATAACCCATGTACGGCCCGAGCCCGTTGCGGGAAAGCATCCCCTGAGACTGTACCGTTGAAATGAGGCAGACCGCGAACAGTCCAACCAACAAAAACGGCTTCACTACTTTGAACATCCTTATCCTCCTTTATGGACGGTTGTCTGTTTTCCACAACTGATAATGATCGGTGACAGAATCTGAGCAGGGGGCGTCGGAGCGACACTTTCGGCCCACTCTTACTTATCTGGTCGGCTGATTTCCGGTATAACTTGAGAGAAAGTACTCGGGGCTAAGTCGATGGAAGCCAACGACACAACACCGCCTTGCTGGGCTTTACGGGGGTGGGAACGCTACATTAGAAAATACAAAATGGCCGTCTGATCCCGATCCATAGACCAGACGGCCTTCTGCTAGTCTCTTGCTCCATGCAAGAACTGTCGGCTATCGCATAGCGAACAGATAGCCTGCGGTGAATTTGATGTCGGGAATATCACCGACACCGATTCGAGCCGCCAAATTAAACGAGTTTCCTCGCTCGCCGGCGAACTTGACGCCGCCGATCAACGACAGACCTGCTTCAGACTGATCGTCAAATCGGTCCGACGAATAGAACGCCATGGTCGGGCCGGCTCCCGCGAAAAAGACGGTATTGTAATTTCGCGGGAAGAAATCATAGGTGATATCGAGGTTGAGGGTAGCAACATCCCAATTGTCACCAAACCCGATATCGAGCGAGGGGCTTATATGCACCGGCGACGCATACGGTCCAAAGACTCCCTGGCCGCCGATGACGAACTGATCAGGATCGGACGCGAACCCCATGTACGGTCCGATGCCATGCCGCGACGACGCCGATTGAGCAAGAGTGCCTGAGGCGCAGATAAACATCAAGAATATCGCGCCAACGACGAGAAACAATGTTCTCTTCATACCCTACTCCTTTGTTTACGCGACGGATGTGTGGTGCCCGGACCGGATCGTCGAAGAAATCTGATAGCTGCGTCGCAACGGATGCGATCGCAACGTTGTCGAACTCCCTTTATACACGCCACGGTCGGTAACCGGTCCGAAAATCACCGGATTTTTCTCCGGACGTAAGCCGTTACCAAATCGAACGTTAACTCGCCCCATTGAGATTATTACGCAGAAAATGGGGCCGCGTTTGGTCAGCTTGACCTAAATCAAGGCTATGTGCGCGGCCATTCCCGATCATGTCCTTAATGAACCAAAAACCTGAAGGAGAGACCGCATGTCCACATATATGAAGCGATTTATTTATGCGTCGCTGGCCTACCTCGCGCTCGGCGCCCTGCTTGGGCTGCTGAACGCGCATCCCAGCACGGCTTTTGTCGCGCGCTACGCGCATACGCATTTCAACCTGACCGGATTTATGGCGATGATGATCTACGGCATCGGCTATTTCATCCTTCCCCGCTTTAACGGCTCGGACCTTCGTTTCCCGAACTGGGTGCCGATCCACTTCTGGCTTGGGAATCTCAGCTTGATATTGATGGTCACCTGTAAAGCACTGGCGATCTTATTGAGCAGCCCGGGGTTCAATATCGCGTTTGAAGTTTTCGCGACTCTGCAGTTGATCTCGATCTTCATGTTTGTCATCAACATTTGGGCAACGCTGTCACGCAAGCCTGCGCCGGCCACCGCGGCGCAAAAATCAACTCAGGCGCCCGCGCCACAGCCGGTAAGCC
Source organism: Candidatus Zixiibacteriota bacterium (assembly GCA_023700785.1). Classification (GTDB taxonomy): domain Bacteria; phylum Zixibacteria; class MSB-5A5; order GN15; family FEB-12; genus FEB-12. The sequence continues at coordinate 4,401 of JAMPYH010000115.1, read as the reverse complement.
AACAAGCGCCGGCATCAGTCGCGCCGGCTCGTCCTCTGCCGAAAGCTGAACACGTCGCGACGTTTATTGTGTCGCAACAGACGCGCGTTGCGGAGCTGATTGATCTGGTTCCCTCGGTGAAGACATTACTTGTTTCCAAAGGGCTTTCGTCGCTGGCTCTGCCCGGGCATATCGACAAAGTCCGGATGATGGGAGTTACCCTGGGGATGGCCTGCCGAAATCACGGGCTTGATCTCGACGGCATGATCGCGGCGGTTGAAAATGAACTACGTTCCGCCGGCATTCCGGTCGCTGAAGCGCAGCCTGGCGCGATCAGGAGCGACGCGCTGATCGGCGATGTGCTGCAGAATTATCCGGAGACACGTACGGTCTTCCAGCGCCACTTCGGTTCAGGCTGTTTTGATTGTCCGGGGCAGGCGTTTGAATCGGTCAGCATGGCCTGCAAGATGCACGGAATCGACGAGCAGGAGTTCATGAATGAACTCACTGCCGCCGTCCGGTAAGTCTGTATCTATCGCGGGAGACGTTAGTGACGCGACGTTGACATCACGACAAGATTGACGATCTCAAGGAGCCGTTCGCAGGAGAACGGCTTTTTGATGAACATATCGCCGCCCGCCTTGAACGATCGACCCATGTCATCATTGCGGTCTTTGCCGGTCAGGAAAATGATCGGCACATTGGCGAGCTTCGGATCCTGCTTGATCTCCTGGCAGATCGCGTAACCATCCAACTCGGGCATCATGATATCAAGGATCACGACATCCGGCTTAAACTGGATCGCTTTGGCGATCGCCTGTCGAGAGTGGTTCTCTACCGACACTGTATAGCCGGCCTCGGTAAGGAATGTCTCGACGATCTCGGTGATCTCGGGTTCATCGTCAACCACGAGCACCTTGGCGGTCTGGATCTTGATCTTATACGACATATGCTTCGGACCGTCCTTGTCAGTTTTCTCGTAAACTATGTATCGGCAACTGTTCTCAATAGGTTTAGCGGTCAGACGCCCAGCGATTGTATCGCCAGCGACACCAGGTCCCGCAGTTGTTGGGCGGTGAACGGCTTGCGCATGAAAGTCAGGCCGCCCGCGTTAAAGGCCCGCCCACCATCCTCGGCGGCGGATCGCCCGGTCAAAAAGATCACTGGCGTCTGTTTCAGGTCAGGCTTTCCCTTTATCTGCGCGGTAGCCTCATAACCATCCATATCAGGCATGGAGATATCCATCAGGATGAGATGCGGATGCAGTTCCGACGCGACTTGAATAGCTTCCGCGCCGCACCGGGCGATGGTCACTTCGTGGCCATCTTTGCCGAGAATGGTCGAGATCAATCCGCTGATCGCGGGATCATCGTCAACTACCAGGATCTTCGCGTTTGAATGAGCCATCTGCCCTGCCCCTAATACCTTTCTTCAGTTCTTTTTTCCCTCTCCTATTAATGTCGGCGAAAGAAGCGCAATATTGCGTTGTGGGACATAGAATTTCTATCCGCCCAGGCGCTGTCAGAATCACCTTCCCAGGGGTCTTTTTGATTGCCAATCAAGCGCTTATCGGCTATCCTTGCGGCTATGCAGACGGAAGGCGACGAGATCCATGTCATTACCCGCAACCGCAAGGCACGCCATGAGTATGAGATTGTAGATACCTTTGAAGCCGGTATTGAGTTGCGTGGAAGCGAGGTAAAGTCCATCCGAGAAGGGAAAGTCAGCCTGAACGAAGCGTATGCCGCCGTTCAAAACGGGCAGGTGATCCTGCTGAATATGCATATCAATCCGTACAAAATGGCCGGCCATCAGGAGCTTGACCCGCTCAGGCCGCGCCGTCTGTTGTTGCATAAGAAGGAGATCCGCAAGTTGTTCGCCCGTACCGAGCAGAAGGGGCTGACCCTGGTCCCGTTGGCCATCTATTTCAAAGGGAAGCACGCCAAAGTAGAACTCGGTCTGGGGATCGGACGTAAGAAGTACGACAAACGTGAGGCTATCGCCGAAGCTGAAGCCAAGCGACGCATGAATCGCGCCACGCTTCGCAATCTGAAACGACCGGAATGACCGACGTGAATAGACGGACTATCTTTTTTCTTCTTTCCGCAACGCTGCTGATCTGCGTGATCGCGACCGCGGCATCTGCCAAGATCAAGATCGCCGCTGGCGGCGAAACGCGGGAGATACCGTCGTTCACGCGCGATGGCGTCGAGTATATGTCGCTCGTCTCGCTCGCTCGTGTTGTCCCCGGCGTCGTCGATTGGGAAATACTTGGCCACCAAATTAGTTACGTCACGGCCGGCAACCGCTTCGAGTTCCTGGTCGGTTCTCCCTTCTTCAGGCTAAACGACTCGCTGTTCAATCTGATCTACGAGACACAATACAAGGAAGGTGACCTGTACCTTCCTGCGGAGACATTCCTCCCCTTCGTCGATCGGATCTCCACGGAGAGGATACGGGTGGACGAAAAGGATCCGGTAGCGAGGCGAGATCGCCCCGATCAGCCGGGGATCAATGTCACCGACATCTCCTTCTCCGCCAAAGCGAACGGTCTGCTGGTGGAGATCTTCCTGAGCGATCCGCTTTCCTACGATGTCTTCGTTACCGAAGGGAACTGGATCAATGTCTCGATCCGGAGCGGCAAACTGAATGTCGCCGGGATCGAATCCCGCTTTGACCCGCGCATCCTGGTCAAGCTGCAGGCGATACAGGAAGAGAATGTCGCGCAGATCAGTTTCCAGGTGAAGCAGGCGTTGCAGAAGGTCAAGACCACGCACCAAAAGTTGGTCCAGGAACCGACCCGCATCCAGATCGCGGTGCCGGATGTAACCTTTAAGCTCGACTCGGTCGCGTCAACGGTCGCCGCGACTCAAGACCCGGTCTCGACTTTTGATGGAACGATCGATGTTATCGTGGTCGATGCCGGCCACGGCGGCAAGGATTACGGCGCTATTGGACCTGACAAAACGCGCGAAAAAGATGTCTGCCTCGCCATGGCTCGAGAACTGGCCGACCAGATCCGCGAGGACGGCCGCTTCAAAGTGATCATGACCCGCAACAGCGATACCTATTTGACCCTCCAGGAACGCGCGGATATCGCCAATCGAGCCGGCGCCGATCTGTTCATTTCGGTCCACGCCAACGCGTCGCCGAGCCGCAAAGCGCGCGGGTGGAACGTCTTTTTCCTCGCGCCCGCCAAAAACGATTCAGCCCGAGCGGTGGAGCAACTCGAGAACAGCTATTTCATTCGCGAGATGCAGGGAACAGGTGAAGAGGAAACGGAACAGGATACGACGAGCGTCGATACCGGCATCGCGAACGACGATCCGATCATGGGGATCCTCAACGAGATGTTGATGACGGAGTTCCAGGCGGAATCGCATGAACTGGCGATGATGATCGACAAGCAGTTTCGTCGAACGCTGGAAACTCCCGCGCGCGGCGTGGACCAGGCCGGGTTCTTTGTTTTGAACAAAGTGTTCACGCCGTCGGTGCTGGTTGAGACCGCGTTCATCTCCAATCGGACCGAAGTTAAACTGCTCAAAAGTCCGGCCTACCAGAAGAAGGTCGCGTCCGGCATCTACGCGGCGATCAAGGAATTCGCCGACAAATACAATCGCCCCACCGATCTGCAGTGAGACCACACCATGGAACTTCCGATTGGCGTATTTGATTCCGGCGTTGGCGGCCTGACGGTCGCGCGCGAACTGTTCAAGATCCTGCCGCACGAGGATGTTATCTATTTCGGGGATGTCGGCCGCGCTCCGTATGGCGGCCGTTCCAAGGAGATCATCACCCGCTTTACCCAGCAGGATGTCGCCTTCCTGATGGAACATCATGTGAAGTTCGTCATTTGCGCCTGCAACACGGCCTCGGCGGTAGCGCTGGAGGAAGTAAGCAAGCAACACGATGTCCATATGATCGGCGTGATCGAGCCGGGCGCCAATGCGGCGGTCGCGCGAACACAATCAGGACGGATCGGCGTGATCGGGACGGTCGCGACCATCAGTTCAAACTCGTACGCCCGGACCATTCACGACATCGACGCCAAGATCAAGGTCTTCTCCCTCGCCTGCCCGCTGTTTGTGCCGTTGGTGGAGGAAGGATATATCACCAAGGAAGCAACCTACCTCATCGCCAGGGATTATCTCAAGACGATGCAGGATGTCGAGGTTGACACGTTGATCCTCGGCTGCACGCATTATCCGCTCCTCAAGCATGTTATCGCCGACGTCATGGGGGACAAGGTAATGCTGATCGATTCGGGCGAAGAGACCGCGCGGGTGGCCCGTCAGTTAATGCGCGATGAGCGGCTGTTGCGCGACGGCGCGGCGAAACATCCTGACACGCATGGCGAGCATAAGTTCTATGTCTCGGATGTTCCCGAGAAGTTCTCACAGGTCGCGACCCGCTTCCTTGGCG
>JAMPYH010000114.1 GCA_023700785.1 Candidatus Zixiibacteriota bacterium | reverse complement strand
CCGACGATCATCATCAACGGCCGGGCATTGACCGACCTTCGTCATTCCCCGCGTGAGACGAGTGGACGGATCTTTCCGACTTGTGACGATATCGCCCGAGCGCTCGAGCAACATCTCTGGAGTCTGTAGCGAACCAGCCGTTGTGCCCCACCCCTCGGTTGGGTTCATGGATAAATTGAAAGACTGTGCCCCACCCCTCGGGTGGGTTCATGCATAAATTGAAAGACTGTGCCCCGCCCCTCGGGTGGGTTCATGGATCGATCGAAACTTCACGAGGAGTCCCGCGAATCCTCCCCTACCCGTTCACCTTCGTGTCGAGGAAATCGACGATCTGAGCGAAAGTCATCCGCGACTGCTCCATCGTGTCGCGATCGCGCACGGTCATTGTCTGATCCTGCAGGGTCTGGCCATCGATCGTGATGCAGAACGGACAGCCGGCCTCGTCCATCCGGGCGTAGCGACGTCCCACCGCGCCGGAATCATCGTAGAAGACCTTGAACTTACGTTTCAAGTCGTGATAAACTTTCTCGGCATACTCCGGCATCCCCTCTTTGTTGACCAGCGGGAAGATCGCCGCTTTGATGGGGGAGATCTTCGGTGACAGCCGAAGAAATACGCGCTGCTCACCCTTCACTTCGATCTCGTCGTACGCGTCCACCAGCGTGGTCAGGAGGGTGCGGTCGCATCCGGCTGAGGTCTCAATAATGTACGGCACGAATTTCTCCGGAAAGCGCTCATCGAAATAGCGCAGGTCCTTTTTCGTCGCGTCCATGTGGCGGCCGAGATCGAAGTCGGTCCGGTTATGGATCCCCTCGAGTTCATGCCAGCCGAACGGATATTCGTACTCGATATCAAACGCCGCTTTGGCGTAGTGCGCCAGTTCTCCTTCGCCATGCTGGTGCCAGCGAAGTTTGCTCATCCGGATACCGAGCGATTCGTACCACTGCCAGCGCTGTTCGCGCCAATATTCAAACCACTTGTCATCCTCGGATGGATGGATGAAAAACTGCATCTCCATCTGCTCGAATTCGCGCGTCCGGAAGATGAAGTTCCCCGGTGTGATCTCGTTGCGAAACGCCTTGCCGATCTGGGCGATCCCGAACGGGATCTTCTGCCGCGAGGAGTTCTTCACGTTGAGAAAATTGACATATATCCCCTGCGCGGTTTCGGGCCGCATATAGACGGTCGCGGATTCATCCTCGACCGGTCCCATAAACGTCTTGAACATCAGGTTGAATTTGCGGGCTTCGGTCAACTCACCGCCGCATTCGAGCGGGGATTTTGACGGCTTCAGTGGACACCGGGCTTCCTCGAGTTTATCCGCGCGGAACCGCGCCTTGCACTTCTTGCAGTCAACCATCGGATCGGTGAAATTCGCGACATGGCCGGAGGTCACCCAGACCTGCGGGTGCATCAGGATGGCGGCATCGAGACCTTCGATATCATCGCGACGATTGGTCATGGCGTCCCACCAGAAGGTCTTGATATTTCGCTTCAGCTCGGCGCCGAGCGGACCGTAATCCCAGCAGGAACCGAGACCGCCGTAGATCTCGGAGGACGGGAAGACATAGCCGCGCCGCTTGCAGAGCGAAACGATCTTTTCCATTACATCATTGGCGGGTTTTGCGCTCATCGCGAATCTTTCTCCAGTGTCAAGTGGCTGTTTCTCAGCTTTTCGAGGAACTCCAGCGACTTTAGCCCTGAGACCAGCCCGGACTGATAGCTGAGAAACCTGGTCAACGCGTCAATTAATAGCGAGGCTTCCTGGTACCCTATCGGGACTGTCGCCGCTTCGGTCAGCGAGGCGGTTTGCAGACGAGACAGCACCCGGTAGCTCTCGGCAGAAAGCGGAATATAATACTCCCCGGACCGTTGGCAAGCGGGACATACCACGCCCCCGCGCTCCGGCGAAAAGCAGATCGGCGAATCAGACGGAGAATCGAGGTCGGTCTCGCGGCCGCAATTGATGCAATAGGCCAGCGACGGATGGTACCCCAATTGCGACAGTAATCTCAAGAAGTAAGTGATAAACAGCGCGGGGAGATAATGCTTATCACAGAGATCTATATTGCGCAGAAAATTGACCAGGTAGTCGTACAGGATCGGATGAGATTCTTCTTCGGGCAGCAGTAAGTAGAGCAGTTCGCACGCGGCGGAGCCGTACGCAAGGCGCCCGAGGGTTCCGTCCCGCTCGAACGAGAACATCTCGAGCAGTTCGACATCATTAATATAGCCGCGTTCGGTTTTTTCGGAGTAATGGAAGCCGATCTCAAGCCGCGCGAACCGGATCAGCCTGCCTCGTCTGGAGGTGATCGAACGTCCCCCTTTGTCGATCAACGGCATTTTGCCGAAATCACGACTCAGGATAACGACAGTTCGTGAGGATTCAGCCCAGTTGAAGGTCTTAAGAATAACAGCTTCGGACTTCTCGCGTGGCATACACCGTTTTACCGGCCGCGATAGCGATAGATCGTCTCATTCGGCAGCGCCATGTGATATTTGGTGCGGGCGACGTATGCGATGTAGGCGGAGTCAGAGCGAAGCAGCTCCCGCTGATGGGTGGCGTCGATGAGCTGAGTAAGTTGGCGGCGGTTTGCTTCCTGCATACCGCGCTTCTCCAGTTCGAGACGGACAATGCGCGGGACACCGTAATCGCCGGAGACAAACGACCAGCCGAAAAAGATCGCGACCACCCAGAACCCGATCACCAGCAGTTTTCGGCGGGCCTGCGGATTCTCTTTGGCCAGCCGCTTGACAAATGATCCGGCCGGAGTGAACAGCGACGGCCGTGACTTGGTAACTCGACGAGGCATGGCGCGAATTAACTCCAGTTCAATACGGTATGCAAGTTTTTTGGAGTGGGCGCGCAGCGAGCGGCCGCGGACAGATCAAGACTGGATCGATATGGATCGGGTGAGATAAAAAAAAATGCGCCATCAGGGACTCGAACCCCGGACCCGCTGATTAAGAGTCAGCTGCTCTACCAGCTGAGCTAATGGCGCATTCTGTATCTTATGTGAGGGTGGAAGGGATCGAACCTTCGACTCCCTGCTTAAAAGGCAGGTGCTCTACCACTGAGCTACACCCCCAGCCGTTGTCTGGTCAGAAACTTCAACGAACTGGGCTTGCCGAACCTGAAACGGTCGGCCACGCGGCTTAGCGCCCGCCGTGCCAGAGGCCTAAAATAGCCAGAAGTGTCGGGATGTCAACCGGTTTTTGGCTTGTCTCCCGCTCTGAAAAGCGACTCGGCAACGGTCCCATTCTCGACTGATTCCGACCCACAACATCTGCCCGCACAGCAGGTTCCACCAACTCCCCACCAGGCTGGAAACCGGTATTCGGAAAAGATATTTACGGAACAGCGTAGAATGGTTATGTTGGTCTGTTCGGCTCGCAAAGAAGCGGCCGAGTTAACCGGAACTGGACTAACCGACTGTGAAATTACGCCATAACGCTGAAGATATCGAGATCCGCTCAACCCTGCCGGTCATCCCTCTTCGGGATGTCGTGGTTTATCCGCACATGATCTATCCGCTCTTGATCGGACGGAAGCTGACCATCAACGCCATGCAGGAAGCGATGGTTCAGGAGAAGCAGATGTTTCTCGTGGCCCAGCGGTCTCCATCGATAGACAATCCCAAGCCGGCCGACCTCTACACGGTCGGTGTCGTGGCGCGCATTCTTCAAGTGATGAAGATGCCGAACGGCACGCTCAAAGTGCTGGTGGAAGGATTGGTCCGCGCGGAAGTTCTCTCGATCACTAAATCAAATAGCTTCCTGACCGCCAAACTCAGTTTGGTCGATCCGCGCGCGACGCAGTCCGATCGTGAGACCGAAGCGCTCTCGCGCGCGGTCTCGGAGCAATTCGCCGAGTATGTGCGGCTCAATCGCCGGATCCCGGACGAAGTGCTGGTCTCGGTGGCGTCGATCGAGCGCTACGATCAGTTGGCCGACACCATCGCCGCGCAGATCATCCAGAAAGTTGACGCCAAGCAGCGGATGCTTGAGGCGTTTGAGGTCAAAGAGCAATTCCAGCAGTTGAGCAAAGTACTCCGTGAGGAGATCGACATACTCAAGATCGAGCAGAAGATCGACGGCTCGATCCGGGACTCGCTCAACCGCTCGCACCGCGAGGCCTATCTCCAGCAGCAGCTCAAGGCGATCAAGGACGAACTTGGTCAGGGCGAAGAGCCGACCGCCGAGATCGATGACCTGCTCCAGAAACTAGAGGATAACAAATATCCCGCGAAAGTGCGGACCAAGGCCGAGGAAGAGATCAAAAAACTGGGCAAGATGCACCCGTACTCCGCTGAGGCCGGCGTGGTCAGGTCGTATCTTGATTGGCTGCTCGGGATCCCGTGGACGACAACCACCACCGACCGGACTGATTTCGCCGAAGTCAAAACGATCCTGGATAACGATCATTACGGCCTCGACAAACCGAAACGAAGAATACTTGAGCATCTTGCGGTGATTCGACTCGCCGGCCGGGTCAAAGGTCCGATCCTCTGTCTGGTCGGTCCTCCCGGGGTAGGCAAGACCTCGATCGGTCGTTCGGTCGCCCGCGCGATGGGGCGCGAGTTCGTTCGGATGTCGCTGGGCGGCGTGCATGACGAGGCTGAGATCCGCGGACATCGCCGCACCTACATTGGCGCGTTGCCGGGACGGATCATCCAGTCGCTCAAAAAAGCCGGCTCAGCCAACCCGGTCTTCCTGCTCGATGAGATCGACAAGTTGGGGAAGGACTTCCGCGGTGACCCGGCGTCTGCCTTGCTCGAAGTGCTCGACCCGGAACAGAACAACAGCTTTTACGATAATTATCTTGAGGTCGAGTTTGACCTGTCGAACATCCTGTTCATTACGACCGCCAATTCGATCGGGTCGATCCCGCCGGCGTTGCGCGACCGCATGGAGATCATCCACCTCCCCGGCTATCTCGATTTCGAGAAAGCCGCCATCGCGCGGCAATACCTGGTCCCAAAGCAGATGAACGAGATCGGCGTGCAAAAGTACGGGATCGAGTTTACCGATGACGGCATCTATGAGCTGATCCATTACTACACGCGGGAAGCGGGTGTCCGCGAACTTGAGCGACAGATAAGTTCGATCCTTCGCAAAACCGCGGTCGAAATCGCCGGCGGCAAAAAACTGAAAAAGCTCGTCATGAACGGCGCCAAAGTCGGCAAAACACTTGGCGCGCGAAAATACACTGAGTCAAATATCAAGACGACGCCGACGATCGGTTACGCGGTCGGGCTTGCCTGGACGGAACTTGGCGGCGAAGTATTGCCGGTCGAAGTTGTCCCGATGCACGGCAAAGCGAAACTGACGCTGACCGGGTCGCTGGGTGAAGTCATGCGCGAGTCGGCGACCGCCGGGCTCTCTTACATTCGCAAGCACGCGCAGTCGTTCGGGCTGGATAAGAACTTCTTTGATGAACTTGAGCTTCACGTGCATGTCCCCGAAGGGGCGGTGCCGAAAGATGGCCCGTCGGCGGGCATCACTCTGTTGACCGCCTTGCTGTCTTCATTGACCAATATCCCGGCGCGGACGGATATCGCCATGACCGGCGAAGTTACGCTGACGGGGGATGTTCTCCCGATCGGCGGCCTGAACGAAAAACTACTGGCCGCCAAGCGGCATGGGATCCTTCAGGTTATCCTCCCTGAACGGAATCGCAAAGATCTGACCGAGATTCCGGCGGAACTTCTGGCCGACCTTAAATTACATTTTGTACGATCGATCGAAGAAGTTTTGAAACTCGCCATGGTTCGTTCACCGTATATAGCTGGGCGCGCGAAATCGCATCCGCGGCCAGGGATGCGGATCTCCTGATATGTGTGCGCTAAGCGGCAGTCTGGAGCGACGCCATCGGTACTAAACGGTTCAGCGCTCGCTTTATCGGCTCGTATTTCGCGATGTCGCAATTGCCGAAAGATACCCGCCCGCAGGTCGCCCTGGCCGGGCGTTCTAATGTCGGCAAGTCCACACTGCTGAATCGGCTGGTCGGCCAGAAGAACCTGGCGAAAGTGTCGTCCACACCGGGCAAGACCCGCTCGCTCAATTTCTTTCTGGTGAATGACAAGTTCTACCTGGTGGACCTGCCGGGGTACGGCTTCGCCAAGGTTTCGAAATCTATGCGGCACGATTGGGGCAAACTGATCGAAACCTATCTCACCACCGGCCACCGGCTCGCGGGACTGGTGCTGTTGCTGGATGTGCGGCGCGAGGTGACCGACGACGATCTCCAGATGCTGGAGTGGCTCAGCCAACGCGAGCTTCCGGCATTGGCGGTGATCACCAAATGCGACAAAGTGAACCGCACACAAGTGACCGCGAAAGTCAACGCGGTTGAACGTGAACTGATGATCCCCGCGATACCGTCCTCGTCGGTTACCGGGATCGGCAAAGACGAATTGGTCGGGTCGATCAACGACCTGATCGCGACTACTTCCACCGTTAAGGGGTGAATACGCAATGGGCAAGAACAGAGTCATAATCGGCTGCCAATGGGGGGATGAAGGTAAAGGGAAGATCGTCGATCTGCTGGCGGCTGAGGCTGATGTTATCGCGCGGTGCCAGGGCGGCGCAAATGCCGGCCATACGGTCTGTGTCGGCGACCAGAAATATGTACTGCATTTGATCCCGTCCGGGATCATCCAGCCCGGCAAGATCTGCTATATCGGCAACGGTGTCGTCCTCGATCCGTTTACGTTCAAAGAGGAACTTGATTTCCTCACCGGCAAAGGGATCAACTACGCGGGACGACTCTTCCTTTCCCCCGCCACCAACCTGGTGCTGCCGTATCACAAATTGATCGACGCGGTCGAAGAAGAGACCCGCGGTACCGCGTCAATAGGTACTACCATGCGTGGTATCGGCCCGGCGTATGTTGATAAAGTCGCGCGGCATGGGATCCGGATGATCGATCTGTTCAATCCGGACCGCCTGAGACATCGACTCGAATATAACGGCAAGATGAAGTCGCGCTATATCGAGGGCTCCGCTGATGAGCGCGCCGATCTCGAACTGACGTTTGAGAAACTGATGAAGTTGGTTGATCTGTTTCGGCCGATGGTGGTTGATGTCTCGTATCATCTCAATCAGGCCTACAGAGAAGGCAAAAGCATGCTCTTTGAAGGGGCGCAAGGGACGATGCTCGATGTTGACCTCGGCACCTACCCGTACGCGACCTCGTCCAACACGATCACCGGCGGCGTGTTGACCGGTCTCGGTATCGGTCCGCACATGATCGACGAAGTTACCGGTGTGGTGAAGGCGTATTCGACGCGTGTCGGCGCGGGACCGTTCCCGACCGAGCTGATTGACGAAGTCGGCGAGAAGATACGTATCCAGGGGGACGAGTTCGGCGCGACCACCGGTCGTCCCCGACGCACCGGCTGGCTCGACATGGTGGCGTTGCGCCACGCGGTCAGGGTGAACGGCGTCAATTCGATCGCGATCACCAAGCTTGATGTACTGGATGACCATGCCGAGATCAAGGTCTGTACCGACTATGAACTGTATGGCAAACGGATCCACGAAGTTCCGCTCGACCTGGCCGAATTGGCGCATGCCAAACCGGTCTATACGTCGATGCCCGGATGGTGCGCGGATACCACCGGTGTAACGTCGTTCCAGAAACTACCGGCGAAAGCGCAGGCATATCTTAATTATATCGCGAAAGATCTGGGAGTGACGATCTGCCTGGTCTCCACCGGCGCCAAACGTGAAGAGACGATATTGGTATGAGAGCGTCCCGAGTCGCAGGTAACTCGCCAAAAGTGCGATGTAATTTCTGGGATGTTCGAATTGTATCTTTCTTGACCTGGGCAGATTTCTCTTGAGCGCTTGTCCTGATTCTACGAGTATATATCCCCAGGCTCCCCGAGACCGGAGATCGCCTCACGCGTGATCTCCTCCGGGAT
>JAMPYH010000113.1 GCA_023700785.1 Candidatus Zixiibacteriota bacterium | reverse complement strand
GTCTGTCGTCTATCCAGGGCGACCGCGACTGGATACCGCATCTGGTCATCGCTCAGTGACATGATATCGGTGCCATAGCTATCGTACACCATCACGCGCCGATTGCCGGCGTCGCAGATATAGAAGCGATCATCGTCCTGCGCGGCGGCTCCTTCCGGGTCGCGCACCGGGCCCCCGCCCGCTCCGAAATCACCGACGAACTTCTCGAATTGTCCGACATTGTCAAATATCGCGACGCGATCCCGTTCGAGATCGCACACCCAGAGCGAACCGTAGCTGGTCGCCGCGATCCCCGACGGTACGCCGAACATCATCGGATCATCGGTCGAGGTGAACCGTATCTCATCGACATAATTCAGATCAGAGTCAAGGCGAACCAACCGGCGGTTCCCGCCGTCACAGACCCAGACATTCAGCTGGTTATCCACAGTGATCGCGCGGGGATCATTAAACAGGCCCGGCTGGCTGCCAAATCCGCCGCGATCGACGATCGGTTGAAGCGCGCTGTTATACTTGACGATCCGGTCATTCCCCTGATCGCACAGATACGTGTCGCCGCGAAAATCGGTCGCCATCGCGGTAGGGGTCCTGAGCGGCTGACCGCTTGCCGGCGCCGTAATTTCACGCTCCACCACGACCGCCGCCGGAAATCGTGTCGGTAGATCAATTGATGGCTTTTTGGCTCTGGAAGTTCCGCAACCGAGCAGGGCCGCGGCGAGGAGGGCAAAGGTTAGAACTCGTTTCATCCCGGTCAGAACGGTGTCCGGATCGAAAGCGTCACCTGCTGAGTCGATGACAGCGGATCGATCTCAAGTTTGACCGGCGCCTGGGAGAACTCCTGGTCAAGGCGATTATTCGACCGCTTGACATCCCGGATCGCGTCAACCACCGACACCACTCTGCTCACGATCGCCAAACCGATAAAGAAGTTCGACCGCCGGAATGCTTCGCGGCTGCGATTCTTCAGGTGACGGTAGGTCGCCTGATCGTCGGGTGTCTGCCATTGCCAATGATTCTCCGGAGAATCGACCAGATACGGCCGTTCGGGGTCAAAGACCCGGCCAAAGGAATTGTATTCGTAAATATCGGTGTAAAAACCGACCATATCCCGAAACTCGTCGTTTTTGTCCCCAAGATCGGCATTGGCGTTGGTGGCCGCGAAACGAATGTAGTCATCTTCCTTGGCATGGCCATATATCTGTAACGACGCATACCCGATCCAGGTTACCGCCTCAGCGGCGAAGAAGATCCTCGCCTTCTTTCTGTTCCCCACATAGTATTCTCCGAGACCGGGAACAAGCGCTGACAACGCGCCTGCTTTCCAGATCGATTTCTTGCCGGTCACGCCAACCTTTTTTTGCGGCTCGGATGATCTCTGCTTTGCGGCAGGTTCATCAAACTCATCCGACGCGCCGAACGACGCCAACTGCCATTGCATGACTGAATCAACGGGCGAACTAGCCGGTTCGATCGCGGACACAGGAGCAACCAGCGCGATAGCCGTTACTACTATGGACAGGGTCAGCTGAATGGCTGGACGCGTCTTCACTAAAACCTCACTGTCGCGGTCAAAAACGGGGTATCGCTCGGGCCATTGTAGGAGCGCATGCCGGCGCGAACATCAACCACCGAAAACTCCGGCCCGCCTTTTCCATGCGCATGTTTGTTTCGGCTTTTGGTAGCCAGGAACGCCTCAAATCCGCTTATCAGACGATTCGCCAACGAAACCAGGATCATCGCGCGTGCCTGGTCATATTTTCTGTTCGCGTCATCCCGCATATCCACATACGCTATCCGGTTGGCCGAATAGGGCGCGGTGGAACTTCCGACTATCCGCAATCCATCCCCCGCGGTCAGGAAAGAATCCAGCGGCTTGCCGTCGCGCAGGGCGTCATCCCATCCCCACGCAAACTGGTCGTACTTGCCGGTCATCTCAAAATATTGGCCTGTTTCCGTGTCCGGGAGATGGTGGCTGATCTCGGTAGCGTCGATTGAATCATCGTCCGGTACACCGTATGCCGCCTCGAGATACGTCCGGTAATCATCGCGGCTCCAGTGTGCTCGCTGAAATGCCTCAAATTGCGTGGTCAGGTCGTTGTAATCTCCGTCCCACTTGAAGTAGAGAACCCACGCGGTCACTTCGGCTCCAAAAAACAGCCATGGTTTGACGCGACTCCCGTAATAATACTGCCCCAATCCGGGCACCAATATACTCAGCGCAAACGCCTTTCCGGGAGATTTGTACGAATTGGTTTTGTCGCCTTCAGACGGTGCAGATCCACTGGAGGTTTCGTCCTGCGCCAAGTACAAAGATGACATGCTATACCGAATTTCCAGGCCGGCCTGCTCGATCGGCGTCAGCAAGGATTCGGCGGCCAACAGGCTGGTGGCGGTCAACGACATCAGCACGAGTATAAATAGACAGATATTTCTTTTCATCCCATTCCTCATCGTATGATCGCCACATCGGTAAAGCCGACTCTGCTCTCTCCCGTGAATTGGACCTCTATGCGGCAACGATACACGCCTGGCGTGATGTCGCCGCATTGCCACAACAGTTCGTTCTCTCCCAAAAAGCCCGATCCCGCGAGCGAAGTTACTTCCCTGCCGGAGAGGTCATAGATTGTCAGATGTACTTTGCTCGCCTCTTCCCCGAGAACATACCGGAAATTGGTCATGCCGTTCGTGACTGGATTCGGATAGTTGTAAAACTGCTTGTCGAGAAACTTGTCACTGTACTGTTTCGGAGCGCCGACCGCATCGCCGGGAAGACTGAACGAACCTCGAGCGTCGTGGCCATACATCGGCCAGAAGTTCCGCGTCGTGTCGGTCGAGATCTCCCACGCGTAGAACCAGCCGTCCAGACCAAGATAGCCGAGCTTGCCGACGGCGCCATTTCTGAAGATTACCGGCGAGCCGACTCCCAATTCACCACCGGAAAGCGGGAAGCCGTACGTTTCGTCGAGACCATACGAGTAGATATTCCCGATTCCCGTTGGGAATACGGTCTCAGGCGGACCTCCATCATTCAGTTCCGCCTGGATCGGCGCCGCGATAACACTATCCCACGGGTAACGGTCATTTATCTCGATCGGGAAGTCTGTCTTCAGCGTAATGCGTTGATCGAATGAGTAGATCCCGTTGCGACCCCCAATGACCAGATCCGGGTACCCGTCCGGATCGACGTCTCCGACCACCGGATTCGCGGTGAACACGAACTCGGTCTGGCGTTCTTCCAGGATTGAAAACGCAGGAGTCGCTCCGGTCGTATCGATCGTCACATAGATTATCCAGCCATCGGGCGAACCAGCGATCAGTTCAGGCTGACCGTCGCGATCCATATCCGCGACCACCGGTCCCCAATTGTAGTAGCGCGGCAATTCAAATGAACTCGGACTCGCGCCCAGCGCCGAGATCCGTGTATTCAGCGAATCGCCGGACATCACGGTTGGCCGCGTCCCTATTTGGCAGAGACCGTGATACTGATCATCCTGCACCACAAACGTGTCGGACGCGGCGTTGCCGTTATCGAATTGATATACATAGCCAGAATCTGTCAGCACATAGAAAACGTCGGAGAACGTCGTCGCTATCGGCACTCCAGCCGTGCCGACAATACTGCCGACCGGCTCCGCCAGACCGTTATTGTTGTCATCGAGCGGCATCACAAACGTCACCTGGCCGCTTGACTGGGTCGTTTGGTTCGCGACCGCGATCAGCTTGGTGGGATCAACACCGAATGTCCCGACCACCGGTTGCGCGGTGATCGTGTTGCCGGCCCGATAGAACAGCGGCATTTGGTGCGGCCGACCCGGATGTACCGACGCGAACGCGCTATCCTCGAAGCGAGGACAGGCCGCGCAAGTATCCGCGACATCCAGCAGCCAATTGCCGCCGGTCTCGGTGATCACAGAAACGTACCTTCCGGAAGTCACTATCACTTCCTGCGAACCGTCACCATCAAGATCTTCGGCTATCGGCGAGAGGCCAAACACCGGAGCGCCGACTCGTGCCGGAAAACCGGCAGCCAGCTTATCGATCTCAAGGTCGAATAGCATGACGCTGTCGAGGTAGGTCACATCGCGCGCTCCCGGCGCCCGGACAGTATCGCGGGTGACATCGGTCAGGTAAACGCGCGTGTTGTTGCCGCTGTTGTCGATCGACGGCGGATTGGTATTGGGCGTGAACGAACGGTTGCGGTCATCCCGATACATATCTTCTGCCCGCCCATAGCCCGCGCGATAGTATCCGCCAAAATTGACCAGCCCGTCCCCTTCGATCAGTGTGACAAACTTCCGCATCGGGTTGTTCTGGAGGTCGTTATCCTCAAAATTATTCATCCCGTCGCCGTCGTTATCCATCCCCGCCACTCCCTCATCGACATGGTAGATCAGCATCCCGGAGCCGGGCGTCAGGAAATCATATTCCCCCGTGAACTGCTTGTTGAAGTTGACCGGCCCCTGAATGACGTTGGTCAGCGAGTCGGCCAACGCGGCGGTGGCGGCGCCATCAGTCTCCTGCAATCGATTCTCGATCAAGTAGAACTCGTTCTCAGATATTGGCACGCGCGCAATTTTGATCCCGCTTGACGCGACCTCTGCCGCCACGATCCGGATGTCGGTCCCCTGCCGAAAATCAACCACTGGGACATACCCGAGGTACGCGCGCGACCAGGCATCGGGATAGATCGGGATCGCGCCAAAGACCTGGCCGGTCTCAAATCCAAAATCGATCCCGGTCGAGAAACCGTTGTTATCCATTAGTGAGAAATCGCCGAGTTGCGACAGGAAATTATCCGTCCGGTAGAGATCCACCAGCCCAAGTTGGTGCCCAAACTCATGAGCCAGCACCGCGTTCAACGCGGTCGCGCGATTGTCCTGGCTCGAGGTCTCAGGCATTAACAGGGCGTTACGTATATACTTCGCGCCGCCGTCAACCGCGATCGAGTCTCCGAATTTGATATAGCCGGTAAACAGATCCGAGCAGGTCACCGGAAAGCCTATATCATTCTGCCGGTCGGAACCGGCGTGAAACAGGATGATGGCGTCGTACTGCGAAAAATCAATATTGGGATTCCCGACACCGATCAAATGGACCGTGTCCGCGAGGCGGATACAGTCCTCAAAGTAATCCTCAAGACCTATCACTACCGAATCACAGCGGCCGTAATAGGCCATCGGATGCGGGAGCATGTAAGCGGAATCGTTGACTGCCGGGAAAATAGTCCAGTCCAGTTCGATATGCCCTTCTGAGACCTGGCTCCAATAGTTTTCCAGCGCCTGCATATGGGCATTAAAGTAGTCCGCGTTATGCGGCGGCGGGTCGATCCAGTGGCCGACTCGGTTATAGTAAGCCGCGGAATCCGCCGAATCCGCGAGCGGTCGCGTGAAATCCATAACTCCCCGGCCGGTCGTATTGGGGTCATCGATCGTCTCAAATTGGAAATTGAACCGAAGCACCAGCACACGAACGATCGCCTGCTGACCATCCGCCAACGCCGTGGTCGGCAGCGACCATGCGGTCTCGCGCGGGAGTTCCAAGCCCAACTGCTTGCGCAGGTCGGTTATCTCCGAGGTGAGACACCGGCGCAACACAGGATTATCCCCCTGCACTGCCGGCAAAGGCGCTTTAGTGCCGATCAGCAGCTTGTCACCCGCGACAACAGACCAAGCCGTCGCCGCGATAAGACCGCAGACAATCCCAACTCCCCGCACCCGACGAAGTATTGTCCCCAACGACTACCCTCTCTGTCTTTTTACAGCGCGGCCGAAACCGACACGCGGAGGATGTTGCTCAGCGCCACCGACTGGCCGCTCGGAATATACGCGAAGTCAAACATGAACCGGTCAAACGCTCTGATACCGGCGCCGATCGTCCAGACCTTGACATCGCCCTCTTCGTCGTAGATATAGCCAAACCGGCCGGATATCAAGTTAAGAAACATCCCTTCAACACCGGCGTTATAAACCGCCTGCTTGAACAGTTCATCCGACAACGGGTCGTTTAACCCAACCATCATCTTATTGTACTCAGCGGTCGTCGTGATCCTGGTATCCTCGGAGTTGATCAACTTGTAGGCAACGCCGACAGCGAGGTTACGCGGAAGGTCATCGGCCTGATTGGCGTCGATATATGCCATCTTCGGCCCCAAATTGGTCAGCGCGACGCCAAGATTCATTTTGGGATTGAGATGATAAAGCAACCCCAGGTCAATCGCAAAGCCGGTGGATGTTCCTTTCCCCTTTTCTTTAGCCTGCCCCTGTTCCGCAAGATGCGACCAGAGGAACTTGGCGGAGATCCCGCCTTTGATCTTGTTGGTCAGCGAGGTCCCGTACGACGCCTGGAAAGCGAAGTCGAACGCGTCGAACTCGCCTTGTGGATTCCCCTGCTCGTCGGTGCGCTGGATCTTTCCATAGGATATGAATGAGACAGACGCTCCCAGCGTACCGACACTCCGCACATTCTGTACATACGAGAAAAACGTGTAGTACAAGTCGTCGGCCAGCTCAGGCAGCCATTTCACATACATAGTGGAGATCTGAGGACGAGCCGTTGCTCCCATGGTCATACGCCGATCGGTCGCTCCCCACAACTGGTCGTTGATGAGCGATATCCGGCGGGTTGGCTCGTTCCCCAGGCCGCGGAAATCAGAACGGCTCCACTCCTGTTGCGCGTATTCCAACAACCCGTTCTCGGTGCCGACATAGACGGTCTGCTCGAAGAAATCGATGCTGGTAACCGGCGACGCCGCGGGATTCTTGTATATCCGCACCGACTGGTTAGGGGCGATTATCCCGTCCGGAATGCTGTTGATCGCCTTAAGCGCCTCAATGTAAGAATCTACGCTCGTCCCCTGATACTCTTTCCGCAGAGCGGCGACCTGCGCGACAGTCGTGATCGTGTCAGCGGAGAAGTCACGGTAGCCCGGCAACTGCCATCCTTCACGATCCAGGAACATCACGCCATAGTCGGTCCCCAGCCAGACAGTTTGTCCGGTGGTGCCGCTGGCAAGCGCCGTGGCTTTCCCCTTGATCAGACCAAGCAAAGGTACATCGATGACATCGCCTGGATTCAAGGTTTTCTCACCCAGCGTGGCGCGATACTTGACCAGATACGCGTCGATATCGTCAGGCGTATCGTAGATGCTGAACTTGGCCGCGATCTTTTCCGGAGTATCATCGATCACAACGGTGTAAGGAGTCGTCGAGACCCAATTCGATCCATGGAACCGATAAAGCTCGCCCGAGACAACCGCGAAGAAGTCAGTCGGCGAACCTCCGCCGATCGCGTCAACTCGGCCGGTCGGCGCGTTGCTGGCGGTGTCAAACGGCTCGACTGTCAGACCATTAAAGCGAGCGAGTCCGCTGGTGGTCCCGACGATCACCGTGTTGGAGATGGTCCGGAGCGCGATGATTGTGTCCGACGGCAAACCGGCGCCGGTTGTGAACGTCTGCCAGTTTTTGCCGTTGAAGCGAACCAGGCCCGACGTTGTACCGATCATCAAAAGGTCGTTGGACGCCGCCAACACTGTCGGGTCGCCGTCAAATTTGGCGCTGAACGGCAGGGTCAGCTCTTCGGGAATGAACCGCGTGCGGGCGCGTTCGACCGCGAACTGGATCCGCTCTATCTCGCGCGTATTCAGCGAGCCGTCCTTGATCCCTTCGGTGTAATGGTTCGACGCTTCAGCGAAGCGATCCCAGTTGATCCGTACCTGCGGCCAGGCGACCATCAGCGAATCAAAGCCGGCTGTCAGGTTTGCCATATCCTTATAGTCGGAAGGAACACGCGCCATCACGCTGTCCCGCAGGTATTCCACGGCCCCAAGAGAGCCGAGATTGTTAGCGGTCGCCACCTTGGTTAGGATCGGGGTCAGTTCTTCGGGAGTGGTCGCGTTGTAATAACGCGAGGTGATCTGCTCCACCGTTTGATCGGTCTTAGTGG
>JAMPYH010000112.1 GCA_023700785.1 Candidatus Zixiibacteriota bacterium | reverse complement strand
GCTACTCCGGGATCTTCCGTTCGGCAGGACCGTCGTACTCAAACGGCATCGGCCCCAGTTTACGCATCGGCTTCTCGCGTGTCATCTCTTCGTAAGCATGGGCCAGCAGACCCGGCGTGCGAGAAATGATAAAAAAACCCTTCCCGAGTCGCCAGTCAAACCCCATATCGGAGATAACCGCGGCGATGGCGCCATCAACATTGATCGGGAGCTGTTTGCCGGTCCTCTCCGCGAGAGTTTTTTCGAGCGCTTTACATATTTCGATATGGCGGCCGCTATAGCCGTATTTCGCGGCAATCTCAAACAACTTTCCCGTACGGGGATCGACATTATGCAAACGATGCCCAAACCCGGGCATCCGCTTTTTGGATTGATTTAGCCAGTCAACGATCTGCGAGGCGATAGTCGCGGCTTCGCCGTCCTTTTTCGCCCACTCCTGAAGTATTCTCGCGGATTGTTCGATCGCGCCGCCATGCGTGTCACCGATAACCAGCACGCCACCCGCGATCGCGGCATTGAGCGAATTACCACCAGATAGGACTGTGCGAGTCCCCAGTACCGAGGGCGGCGACGCACCGTGATCTATTGACGACACCAGGATGGCGTTCATCAACGCCGCTTCCGCCGGCGTAGGGAGCTCGCCTTTGAGGATCAGGTAAACCGCCTCCGCGTAGGAGAGGTTTTGCATAACATCGGCGATATCATATCCTCGTACGCGTATTTTGCCCGGGCCGATATCGGTGATCCCGGTCTTCCATTCAGCTTCAGACATTGCCCGTTACCTCGTTCACTTTGGTTTTACCTGGATAGGCGCGACTTGTTCGTGCGGCGGCACCGACATAGTGGTGTCGATCGGCCCGACAGTCCGCTCAATAAACGTGATCCACTCCCGCTGTAACGAATCGACACCGATCTTGAAATTGGACTGAACCGCATACGCGAACGGGAGCGGCGCGTCATAGATAGCCTTGACGCCGGTAGTTCCGTGA
The DNA here is from genome assembly GCA_023700785.1 of Candidatus Zixiibacteriota bacterium. Taxonomy (GTDB): domain Bacteria; phylum Zixibacteria; class MSB-5A5; order GN15; family FEB-12; genus FEB-12. The sequence goes on along the minus strand of JAMPYH010000112.1, from coordinate 7,056 downwards.
AACGCCAGCAGGAAGGCGACGAATGAGCCGGCCTCGGCCGACTGGTATCGTTCGATGGTGCTGTTCATCAGCGTGTCTTCGACCAGCTTCACCAACGGTATGAACTTCCCTTCCCGCAGAAATTCAAGGGTCGTCGCGTGATAATTGGTACCGCCAAAATCGAACAGAGCGATGAGCCCATGGTTCATGATCTCATGTTTGGAACGGCCGCCGAAAAATTTGTACAGGAGATGCTGCATCAGGGATGGACCGCGGGAGTAGTTCGGCCAGTAATAGACCGCCTGACTGTCGCCGAACGGGAACGGCTGGCCGGACATGATCCTCCCCTGCCCCGGTCCCGTCAACGCATAGACATGGATCGTATCTGTCGGCTCCGGCATCCCGAGCATTTCGCTGACCTTTGCCAACGCGGTTTTGTACCCTTCGGCGGCCGGGATCATCTGGTCCGCATGCTGATGAGTCGCGGGATAATGGAGCACGAAATTCGCATGCTTGATGGTCGCGAAGTCGGTGAAAATGGTATCCTCCCACGGCGGCAGATGGAGCGATCGTTTGACCGCGGTAGTATCCGCGCCGGCGAGAGTAACCTTGATCGGGGGGACCGATTGACCCGAAGTGTCGGAGGAAGCCTGGACCTGCTGCTGGTTCTGAAATTGGTCCGAACTATTCTCCTCTTTGCTGCAGCCTGCCGCCACAACCACGGCGGCAATTCCGAAAACGCCGAACAATACTCTACAAAAATGTCTCATAAAAACGTACTTAGTGGTGTGGTTAAAATACTACAATTTCTCTCTTATTTGCTCGTAAGCCTCTAATTTGCAAGAATATAATTGGAGTTTGTCAGTGATGTCAACGGGCAATTCATCGTTATTTTTTTCACAATTCGTCTTGACTTCAAGGACCATTGTGGCGATATTTTTATTAGTGGACAATTAAGACTAAGATAGTGGCCATTAGCTCTAACTGCTTAATTTGCGCAGTGATAGGCGGAAGAATAGTTGACCATGCAACCCGAAGATCACGCATTTAGACGCCCCGCATTTGATCGCCGAATAATCATTATTGTCGGCGGTTACGGGTCTGGTAAATCAGAAATCTCGGTCAATCTCGCACGGCAGATCGCGCAAAACAGTTCCGAATCAGTCTCGATTGCCGACCTCGACATTGTGAACCCTTATTTTCGCTCGCGCGAGGCGGCGCAGCAACTTGAGCAATTCGGTGTCAGATCTTTGGTCCCGGCCGGCCCGCATGTTCATGCTGACCTTCCTATTATCATCCCCGACATCCGCACGGCGATAGAAAACCCCGACGGCTGGCTGATCCTTGATGTCGGCGGCGACGATGTTGGCGCGCGAGTGCTCAGTTCGCTGACCGACGCGTTCCGAGCCGGAAGTTATGAAATGCTGCTCGTCCTTAACGGTCGGCGACCGTTTACCGCGGATGTCGACGGCGCGATCAAAATGATCACCGATATACAGGATGCCGCCCGGCTGCGCTTTACCGGCATCATCGCGAATACTCATCTCATGCATGAGACGACTCCCGAGATCGTGATGGAGGGTCTTTCGCTGGCTCGCCGGGTAAGCCAGCGAACGGCTCTCCCGATCGCGTTTGTGAGCGCGGTGCCGGAGATCGTCTCGCGGCTTTCGTCTCGAGAGATCGATCTGCCCATGCTGGAGCTCGACCGAGCCCTGGTGAAGCCGTGGGAGCATATGGGGAATACCTGGACCGACAGAAAACTGAGGATACGTTGATGCCCGGTGTTGTGATCGACAAGAATCATTGTAAAGGGTGCGAACTGTGCGTTAAGGCCTGCCCGCAGAAGATCCTCTCGATGTCGAAAGAGATCACCCTGCGCGGATACTTTTATGCCCAAATGCACGACCCGTCGCGGTGTATCGGCTGCCGCCTGTGCGCGATAACCTGCCCTGATGCCGCCATTATGGTGAATCATCACGGCCAGCTCTACCTGCTGTACGACTATTGAGAGTGGTGAACCATGGCCAAGATATTGATGAAAGGGAACGAGGCGATAGCGGAAGCGGCGGTGCGAGCCGGCGCGGTCAATTATTTCGCCTATCCGATCACGCCACAGAATGAGGTCGGCGAGTATTTGGCGCGGCGGTTGCCTGAAGTCGGCGGCGTGTTCCTTCAAGCCGAATCAGAAGTCGCGGTCGGCAATATGCTGTTCGGCGCGGCTTCGACAGGCAAGCGGGTCTTTACGACGTCGTCGAGCCCGGGCATCTCCCTTATGCAGGAGGCGATCTCGTATATGGCGGGAGCGCAATTGCCGGTGGTGCTCTTGAATATCATGCGCGGGGGTCCGGGACTTGGGGGTATTCTCCCCGCACAGTCGGATTACTTCCAGGCGACCAAAGGGGGCGGGCATGGTGATTATCGATTGCTGGTATTGGCGCCATCAACCATTCAGGAAGCGGTGGATCTGACCATGCTGGCGTTCCACCTCGCCGACAAGTATCGCAATCCGGTCATGATCATCGGTGACGGCATGATCGGCCAGATGATGGAGCCGGTGGAGTTTCCGGATAGCTACACCGAACCGGAACTGCCGCCAAAGACATGGGCGGCAACCGGCGCGGATGGACGCAAGCCGCAGGTCGTCAAGTCGCTCTTCCTTGATCCGATCGCGCTTGAGAAGAACAACATTCTCTTGCACGAAAAATACCAGGCCATGAAGCGGGAGGAGATCCGCTTCGAATGCTATAAGACAGCCCCAAAGAATAAGATCCTGCTGGTGGCGTATGGGACGATGGCGCGGATATGCCAGACCGCGATCGACGAACTCGAGGGCGAGGGGATCTCGGTAGGCCTCTTCCGCCCGATCACTTGTTTCCCATTCCCCGAAGAGGCGCTGTACGCTGAGGCGACCAAATCCAACATTGAGACCGTCCTGACGATCGAAATGAGCATGGGACAGATGGTGGAAGATGTCGAGCGGGTGGTCGCCCGACAGCGGCCGGTCAAGTTCTTTGGACGAACCGGCGGTATCGTACCGTCGCCCGAGGAAGTGATCCAGCAGATCAAACAGATCCTGGCGTCCGGCCAGCCGACGAAAGTGAAGGTGTGAGACGATGCAATCGCTGACCACGACATTCACCCGGCCTGAAGGATTACAGGATGTAGTCACGCACTACTGCCCCGGTTGCACCCATGGGATCATCCATAGATTAGTGGCCGAGGTTCTCGACGAGCTGGGCGTTCGCGAGCGGACGCTCGGCGTCGCGCCGGTCGGCTGTTCGGTACTCGCGTACAACTATTTCAATACAGATTTTCTTGAATCACCGCACGGCCGCGCTCCCGCGCTGGCAACCGGCTTCAAGCGGCTCCGTCCGGATATGATCGTCTTCACCTACCAGGGGGACGGCGACCTGGCGTCGATAGGAATGAGTGAGATCATCCATGCCGCCAATCGCGGCGAGAAGTTTACGACCATCTTCGTGAACAACGCGATCTACGGGATGACCGGCGGTCAAATGGCGCCGACGACGTTGGCGGGTCAGGTAGCGACCACATGCCCGATGGGGCGCGATACCGGCAAAACCGGTATGCCGATCCGGATGTGTGAACTGCTCTCCGGTCTGGTCACGCCGGCGTATCTCGAACGAGTGGCGGTTCATTTCCCGCAACAGATCATCAAGGCCAAAAAGGCTATTCGACGGGCATTCCAGTACCAGATCGAGAACAAATGCTTTTCGCTGGTCGAAGTGCTCTCCACTTGCCCGACCAACTGGGGGAAAACTCCCGCGGAGTCAACCCACTGGGTCGAAGAGAACCTCAAAAGTTATTTCCCGCTCGGTGTTTACAAAACACCGGAGGGGGCGAAGTGAAGCAATATGAAGTAACCATGGCCGGATTTGGCGGCCAGGGAGTGATGGTAGCCGGCCAGTTGCTGGCGTACAGCGGCATTAAAGAGGGCAAGAATGTCGTCTGGCTCCCATCGTACGGTCCGGAGATGCGCGGCGGCACGGCCTACTGCACTGTGGTGATATCGGATGTGCGCATCGGCTCGCCGATCATCAACAATCCGACCGCGTGCTGTGTATTCAATCGTCCGTCGTTCGACAAATTCGCGCCGAAAGTAAAGTCCGGTGGATTGCTGATTGTCAACTCGTCGCTTATCAGCGCGAGTGCCGACCGGACAGATATCACCCAGATACTGATCCCGGCGAACCAGATGGCGCTGGAGGGCGGGTCGGTCAGATCGACCAATGTCGCGATGCTGGGATGTTTTATCGCGGCGACCGGAATAGTCGAGCATAAAACGATGCTCAAGGTACTTGAAGAAAAACTGGGCGCGAAGAAGGCGCTGCTTGAGATCAATATGAACGTGTTTGATGCCGGCTATCACTTTGGCATATCCGCCGTCGGCGAAAGGAGTCATGCGTGAGCGATACGGCCGTCAGCCATGACTTTTCGAAACTGCCGCACCTGATCGCGCGCCATCCGCAGGACCCCGGGTCGTTGATCATGATCCTCCAGGAGATCCAGCGGGAGTACCGCTATCTCCCGTGTGAAGCGCTCAAAGCGACGGCGGAAGCGCTCAATGTCCCGCTGAGCAAGGTATTCTCGGTCGCGACATTCTACAACGCCTTCTCCCTCGTGCCAAAAGGGAAACGAGTGGTCCGGATCTGCACCGGCACCGCCTGTCATATCCGCGGCGCGGCGTTGATCCAGGATCAGATCGAGAACCATCTTGGCATCAAGGCGGGACAGACCACGTCGGACATGGAGTTCTCCATCGAAGTGGTCGCCTGTGTTGGAGCGTGCGCTATGGCGCCGGTCGTGCTGGTGAATGATAAATATCATGGCGGGGTTAAAGTCAACACCGCCAAAAAGATCCTGAAGGATGGTTGATATGTGCATTGCCAATCCGCAGGAACTGACCGAACGCCATAAAGAGTACGCCGCCAGGGCGGAGCGATTCCCCAAGAAAGTGATCGTCTGTTGCGGCACCGGCTGTATCGCCAACGGCGCGAAAGGGATCGTTGACGCGTTCCAGAAGCACCTCGCCGACCGGAATATCAAGGACTTTACGGTTGAGGCGGTCGTCGAAACCGGCTGTCACGGTTTCTGCGAGCAGGGGCCGCTGGTAGTGATCGAACCGCATGGAACGTTTTACACCCACGTTAAACCCAAAGACGTCGCCTCGATAGTTGACAAGACCATCGTCTCGGGCGAACTGCTCGAACCTCTGCTTTTTAGAGATCCGGTCACCGAGCAGAAGATCGAGCGCTATCAGGATGTCAACTTCTTCGCCTATCAGCACCGTATCGCGCTGCGCAATCTCGGCAAGATCGCGGCCAATGACATTCGGGAATATATCGCGGTCGAAGGATACCAGGCGCTGGCCAAAGTACTGACCACGCTGTCGCCCGAGCAGGTGATCGACGAGATCATCAAGTCCGGCCTGCGCGGCCGTGGCGGCGGCGGCTTCCCCGCGGGGAAAAAGTGGCGCACCTGCCGCGATGTGCGGTCGGATTTTCATTACGTCATCTGCAACGGCGACGAAGGCGACCCCGGCGCGTTTATGGATCGTTCCATCATGGAAGGTGATCCGCATTCAGTGCTCGAAGGGATGATGATCTGCGCCTACGCGATAGGCGCGAAGCAGGGGTATATCTATGTTCGCGACGAGTACCCGTTAGCCGTTGTCCACTTGCAGAAGGCTATCGACGACTGCATGGCGAACGGCATCCTTGGCGACAATATCCTCGGCACCGGCTTTTCGTTCCATATTCGGATCAACCGAGGGGCCGGCGCGTTTGTCTGTGGTGAATCTTCGGCCCTGATGCGCTCGGTCGCGGGCGAGGTCGGCGAGCCGCGCGCCAAATATATCCGGTCGGTCGTCAAAGGTTTGCATGACCAACCGACCGTGCTCAACAATGTCGAGACGTTCGCCAATGTCCCGATCATCATGCACAAAGGCGCTGATTGGTATAGATCGATCGGCTGCGCGAATAACAGCGGCACCAAGGCGTTTTCATTGGTCGGCAAAGTCCGCAATACCGGCCTTATCGAAGTCGCCATGGGGACGACACTCCGGACGATCATCTACAAGATCGGCGGCGGGATCATCGACGGCCGGCCGTTCAAAGCGGTGCAAACCGGCGGACCGTCAGGCGGCTGTCTCCCCGAAGCCATGCTTGACCTGCCGGTTGATTTCGATTCGCTGACGAAAGCCGGCTCGATGATGGGCTCCGGCGGGATGATCGTGATGGATGACAAGACCTGCATGGTTGATGTCGCCCGCTACTTCCTGTCATTCCTGGTCTCGGAATCATGCGGCAAATGTGTTCCCTGCCGTGAAGGGCTGTATCAGTTGCACGAGTTGACGCTGAAGATCTGCAGCGGCGAGGGAACCGAGGCGGATCTGGAAAAGATGGAAAAGCTGTCGCGGTCCGTCATTGTCGGCTCGCTTTGCGGGTTGGGGAAATCCGGGCCGAATCCGTTCCTTTCAACCATCAACTATTTTCGCGACGAATATCTGGCGCACATCCGCGAGAAGCGGTGTCCGGCGGGGGTGTGCAAATCGCTGATCACCTACACTGTCATCGAAGAAAAGTGTACCGGCTGTGTCGCCTGCATCACCGCCTGTGCCTATAACGCCATTACCGGCGACAGAAAGAAGCCGCACTTCATTCATCAGGATAAGTGCGAGAAATGCGGCGCCTGTGTCGCGGTCTGTAAGCCGAACGCGATCGAGGTCAAATAGCGATGAAATTGGTTACACTAACAGTCAACGGCAAACTGGTTCGCGCGCAGGAAGGCGAGTACCTGCTCACGGTTCTTCGCCGCGAAGGGATCGACGTCCCCTCGCTCTGCCAGCATGACGCTGTCGAGCCATACGGCGGCTGCCGCGTCTGCATGGTGGAGATCACCAAGGCTGAGTGGAGCGGCTGGACAGATATGGTAACATCGTGCCTCTACCCTGTCGCTGACGGGTTGATCGTCCAGACCCACTCGACCGGCGTGATCGAACTGCGCAAGGCTATCATCGACCTGATGCTGGCGCGCAATCCGCAGACTCCGCTCATC
>JAMPYH010000111.1 GCA_023700785.1 Candidatus Zixiibacteriota bacterium | reverse complement strand
GACTATCCGCTGATCCGCGGTGTACGAGTGGATCGTCGTCATAAATCCGCGCACGATCCCAAAATTATCCAGCAGCACCTTCACCATCGGCGCCAGACAGTTGGTGGTACAGGAGCCTATTGAAATGATATGGTGCGTGCTCGGGTCGTACTGATCCCAGTTGACCCCCTGCACAAATGTCCCGTCATGTCCTTTCGCCGGAGCGGAGATCAGCACTTTTTTCGCTCCCGCCGCGAGATGTTTCGCCGCCCCTTCTTTGTCGGTGAATTTGCCGGTGCACTCGAGAATGATCTCCGCGCCCAGCTTGGTCCACGGCAACGCCGCGGGATCCTTTTCCGCCGTCACCGGGATGGTCTTCCCATCGATGATCAGGTTGGTTCCTTCGGCGCGAACCTCGCCGTCATAGCGGCCGTGCACCGAATCATATTTGAGCAGATGCGCCAGCGTTGGCGCGTCCGTGATATCGTTCACTCCAACTATTTCAACATCAGTGCCGCGCGCCGCCTTGAATACCAACCGGCCGATGCGGCCAAACCCGTTTATCCCAACTTTCATCTGATCCTCCTGTTACTTCGATGCTTGCTTGCCTGGTGCCTGGAAGAGATATTTCACGCCGACCGTAAAGGTCAGCGCCTGGTAATCTTTCACAAAAAACAGATCTTGCGAGAAGTTGATCGGCAGGAAGGTGACATTCAGGTCCAGCCCCACCTGATTCGCCACCGCGTAATCGATGCCGCCCCCGATGGTATAGCTGAACGACGTTCTCGCGTTTTCGCTGATAAAAAACGGATCGGTCGAGAACTGGATGTCATGTCGCCCATGATAGACCGCCACGCCGCCCGTAAGGTACGGGAATAACTTCCCCGATGTACCGGCGAACGGGTAGATCTTGGCGCGCAACTGCACCGGATAGACGGTCAGGTTGCCGTAGTAGGTGTCGGTGTAGCCGCCCGAAGTCTCCTCGACTGTTACATCGCCGCGATTAACTATGCCGACCGAGAGCTCCGCCATGATGGCCGGATGAAAACGATACGCGAAGTAGGTCTCGAAATAGAAACTGGCATCCTTGATATCCGCTTCATACTTGGAGAGTCCCGATGTATCGCTGGCTGGTGGGAGATTCCCCAAATTTCCCCAGACGCCGAGGCGCAGCCCCGCCTGATGTTTCCATCCAAAGCCGCTATGCTCGACCTTCGCGGCATTCTGAGCGACAGCCGAAGTCACCAATAGGATAGTTAACGCGAAAGAAAGAAAAAGTCGCTTACCCAAAAAATACCTCGGCGATTTCATAGAGATCTGGGTCAACTGTCTTGGTCGATTTGGCGACCTCGTCAAGCGGGACGGTCTCTATTTTCGTGCCGCGCAACGCCGCCATCCTGCCAAATTCTCCTGCCCGGATCATTTCTACCGCCACAATGCCGTAGCGTGTGGCCAACACTCTATCGTACGCGCTGGGAGAACCACCGCGCTGGATATGCCCAAGTCGCACTGCCCGGCAATCAAAGCCTGTTTGTTTGGCGATCGCTTCGACGATCTTATCGGCCACTCCGCCGAGGCGGACATTGCCGAACTCATCCCGTTGCGCGTCAAGTACCACCGGTTGCGGCTCGCCTCCCTCGCGCTTTAATTTTGTCCCCTCGGCCACCACTATAACCGTGAAAACGCCCCCTCGTTCATGCCGCCCCACTACCGACTGAACCACCCGCTCTAAATCGACCGGGAACTCCGGCAACAGGATCATGGTCGCCCCGCCCGCGATCCCTGATTCCAGCGCGATCCAGCCGGCGTCGCGCCCCATGACTTCTACTACGAAGACTCGATTATGCGCCTCGGCGGTAGTGCGGATCCGGTCAATCGCCTCCGCCGCGACATTGACCGCGGTATCAAAGCCAAAAGTTCGATCGGTTCCCCAGACATTGTTGTCGATCGTTTTGGGGACCGCCACCAGCTTGACGCCGTCCGCGTGCATTTTTGCCGCGACGCCGAGCGTGTCAACGCCCCCGATCACGATCAGCGCGTCGAGTTTGCTTTTCGTCATCACCTTTTTGACCTGCGCTGGTCCATCCGGCTGTTTATACGGATTGGTCCGTGAGGTCTTCAGGATCGTCCCGCCCAACGCGTGGATGTTGGACACTTCATTCACTGTCAGCGGCGAGATCGCGCCTTCCCCCATCAACCCCCGCCAGCCATCCCTGATGCCGAAAAAATTGTAGTTGTAGCGAAACACCCCTTTATGGACGATGGCCCGAACCACGGCATTAAGTCCCGGACAATCGCCGCCGCCAGTCAGAACGCCTATATTCATTACGACCTTACCTTGTTAGCTTAGCAGTGATATACGACCGGCCTGCTGGGCTGTCAAGTTATAATGGGTAACGAGTTAGCGTGAATATCGAAGAGCTTAAGTAAGTCGCTTTTTTGAGCGAGAATGATGTTTCTAGTCGGCAAGCGGCAGCAGGTATAGCTGGTGCCGTTGATAGTCAAACACGACATGATATGTCCGGAATACCTCCGAGCCGATATTGCCGTCGATCTGCCGCGAACCGGTGATCCCTTGTGACGATTCCGCCACCAACACCGGAATGTCGGTCAATGTGAGATCGCCGACCGTAAACTCTGGCGCGACATAGGCCCTCCCTCTCATCTTCCCCCCCACGCCGCCAATGATCCGGTCGTCTGAAACTGTCGCGCTGAATAGCTCGTCGAACTTGTGCTCAGTCGCGAACTGTTCATGGACTATCAGCCCAAGCGCGTTGCCGAGATCGACCAAAAACTCCCCCTCCACACCGCCAATTGTCGCTCTCACCGTCGGCACCTGCATGGTCAGATCGAATGGGACTTTGATTCCTTCTGTCGGCGGCTCAAACTTCGCCGGGTCATACACAACCAGCATGGAACGCTGATAGTCGATCAGGATCGGATACTGTGAGAGAAAATTGTACCCTATCACGCCTCCGATCGGAAGTTCATCCGGCGAAGTCGCGATCATCCTGAGGTCGGTCAATCCGCCGATCTGCGAGTACAGCGATAATTCACCCAGCGCGACCGAATCGATTCGTACCAACGCGACCTCCTGGAATCCCGCCACTCCCCGCGCCGGCATTCTGCCGACTTCAGGCAGACCCAGATCTTGAGTTGTTGCCGAGTTCAACAGTGTCGCCGACGCCCCCGAATCCAGGATCAACCGCACGCGCTTTTTCCCATTCAGTGTCGCGACCACCAGAATATGGCCGTTGACATAGTCAAACGGCATCTCGACAGATCCGCCCGCCGATGGAAACGGTCTGACCTGGTTCGCGATATCCGGCCGCGTAAAGATACCGGTGTCAACATCGAGATTAAACGCCGCCGTGTCGATCCGCATCGTTATCTCGATCGGCGCGCCGATGGTAATGCCCGTTTGCCGCATCGCGATAGGCACCCCGTCCACATTTTGGTATTGATCGTTGGTCATCACCGTCAGCAGATCATCCATGCGCGAAAAGGTAACGCGGCGCAGGCCGGTCGCGGCATCGTAGCCGACGATCATCGTGTCCGCGTCAGGCGGGAAAAAGCGTACCAGCTTCAGCGACTCTCCCTGGATCGTCGTGTCTCCCCAGTATTCATACGACCCCGGGATCCGGTCCGGGACGACATGGGCGAATCCCTCGAAATACAACGAGCGCAAAAGTTCCGCGCGCTCAAAGCCGCTCAAAGTCGAGATCCGGCCATTCACATCCTGTTGCCACGCTTCGATACCGTCGAACGCTTGTGTCATGCTGAATTGTGGGAAGCGCAGCCTTAAGATCAGTTTGTTCGGCGGCGCTACTATCTCTTCAAATCGACCCGCCAGACCGTTAAACTCCACCTCTCCGACAGCGCGGTACGACCGCATCGACGTGACCGTCTTTAGCCCGGCGTCTCCGCCAACAGAGATCTTCAGTAGTGAATCAACATCAAAGCCGAATATAGCGGGAGGAAGAGAGAGACAAGCCAAAGCTATCAGGCAGAATGATCTGGACATCTGTTAGAACCAGTGGTATTCCGAGGCGACGATCATTCCGACAAACACCCACGACACCAGCAGCGCCGTGCCGCCATAGCTGACAAACGGCAACGGCAGACCGGTTACCGGCATAAAACCGATCACCATCCCGATATTGACGACAAACTGGAAGAAGATGACAGCCGTAGCGCCGATCACGACATACGACGCGAACCGCGATCGACATCGAACCGCTATCCGTAAACATCGAAAGAACGCGAACGTGAACAGGCCGATCACGACCATCCCGCCGACGAATCCAAACTCCTCGCCCAGAACCGAAAAAATAAAGTCGGTGTGACGCTCGGGCAAAAAGTCCAGTCGCGCCTGCGACCCCTGCAAATACCCCTTCCCCAGCACGCCTCCCGAGCCTATGGCGATCTTCGACTGTATTATCTGGTATCCTGCGCCCCGCGGATCATGCCCGGGATTCAAAAACGTCAGGATGCGGTTTTGCTGGTAACCTTCGAGTTTCTCCCAGATAAACGGGGTCACCATGCCAAAGCCGAGATTGAGCAGCATGATAAAGATCGCCAGCACTATCCCCGGCCGGAGTACCGCCAGAAAGATCATCAGCCCGACCAGGTAGATCGCCCATGACAGCCAGTAATAGGCGGCGATCATCGAGACAAACGGCGACAGGATCAGCAACAGATACCACGGCGACAGACCGGACCAGAACCAGAGCGCTATCAGGATCACCGGGAAGATCAGCGATGTCCCCAGATCAGGTTGCTTGAGAACCAGCATCATCGGCACGATCACCAGCACCGCGGAGAGAGCAAGACGCCGCTTGGAGGTTACCGGTAATCGGGTGTAGGCGAAAAACCGCGACAGCGTCAGCAGGATCGCCAGTTTCCCCAGATCCGCCGGCGCGAAACTTATCGGCCCAAAATCAAACCAGCGGGTCGCGCCCAACCGGGTATGTCCCACCATCAGCACCGCCACCAACAGGATGACCGCGACGACATACATCACGTAAGCGCCGCCGTCGAAGAATCTCTGCGGGAGATGCAACACCGCCAGGAACGAGCCAAACGCGATGAGCAGCCAGACCATCTGGCGCAGAAAGAACGTCTGCCGATATGCGTCGCTGGAGTTATGTTGCGATGAGTAGATCGTCATAATGCCGATCAACGACAGCGCCAGGAACGCGCCGATCAATTTCCAGTCCAGTTCGCCGTAACGGATCCGGTTGATCATCGCGCCGCCACCGCCGAAGAATCTGTCACCTGGGCGACCGGCGCGTCCAGTAATCCCAGTTTTTTCTTCATGTATGTATTGATCACTTTGCCGACCACCGGAGCGCCGACTTCCGACCCGTGTCCCGCGTTCTCTATCACGGCGCAAACAACGATCTCCGGATTCTCGATCGGCGCGAAGCCGGCAAACCAGGCGTGATCGTTCCCATGGGGATTCTGCGCCGTTCCGGTTTTGCCGCAGATCGTGTACAGGTCATTTTTTAATCGGCGCGCGGTCCCCCGTCCCCCTTCAACCACCAACCGCAATCCTTCGCGCAGGGTAGCCAGCGTCTGCTGCGTGAACGGCAATTGGAAAGCCAACTCGGGCTGAGTGTAAACGTCCTCACCGTCCGGCTTAATGACTTTCTTCACCATGTGCGGCCGATAGATCTTCCCCCCATTGGCCAGCCCGCAATAAAACTGCGCCAACTGGAGCGGCGTTACCAGTATCTCACCCTGGCCGATCGACGTATTGAGCACCAGCGCCTTGGTCCAGCCGTTTTTGCCGTACCGTTCGTCGTAATACTTGCTGTTTGGATTATGGCCCTTGAACTCATTCGGCAGATCGATGCCGGTCGGCTTGCCAAAGCCGCACAGGTCGTAATACCTGCTCAACTGATCAACGCCAACTCTCAGGCCGAGCTGGTAGAAATAAACATCGCACGACACCTCTACCGCGTGCACCGAATTGGTCACTCCATGACCGTTTTTTTCCCAGCACTTGAAGAATCTATTGCCGAACTGATAGCCGCCGATACAGGATCGCGGCATCGTTGTCGAAGCCGTGATCACTCCCAATTCAAGCCCTGCCCCGAGAGTGATCAATTTTGAAGTCGAGCCGGGCGGATAGAGCCCGTTCAATGGCCGGTTCAACAGCGGTTTCGCCGAGTCCCCCTGGATCAACTGCCAGACCGAGTCAGTGATCACGCCGGAAAAGACATTGGGATCGAATCCCGGAGATGAGGTCATCGCCAGTACTTCGCCGGTCCGCGGATCAAGCGCCACTACCGCGCCCGGCCGATTGATAAACGTGTCCACCGTCTTGCCGTCGGGCCCGTACGTCCGCATCACCGCGAACGTATCCAGCGCCTCTATCGCCGCAAGCTGAACATCGTTGTCGATCGTCAGGATAATATCGGAACCGGGGACAGGCCGAACCCGCGATTTGCCGGCGTACGGACCTAATATCTCTCCCTTCGCGGTGACCTCAATGAAGTCCGTGCCTTCGATCCCGCGCAGGATGCGATCATATTGCTTCTCGATCCCCTTCTTCCCGATCGTGCTCCCCATCCGGAAACCCGCGTCCGGATTTCGCTCCAATTCCTTTTCGGAAACCTCGCCGACATGTCCGGTGAACGCTTCCGGCCTTAGATGCAGATCATACTCCCTTACGCGGTCGAGCGTATAACTGACCCCCGGGAACTCCTGCCCCTGTTCTTCGAGCACCGCTACTATCTCAAACGGGATATCTCGGTAGATCGGCGACGGCTGATACGGCGCCGCCTGATTTCTCCGCATCCGCCGCCGCACTTGCGACGTATCCATGCCGATCACCTGCGCGATATGCGGAACCGTTCTCCCTTTCACTTCCTCCGCCGGCACGACCGACAGCGTATAGCTGGGCCGGTTGCCGATGATCACGCGCCCTTCGCGGTCATACACTACGCCGCGCTTGGCCTCGATCGGCACGATGCGGATCCGGTTGCTTTCGGCCAACTCGTACATTGTGTTATGTTCGAAGATCTGTAGTTTGAGCAGGCCCGCCGCGAAGAACAAAAAGACGCCGAAGATCGCCGTCAACGCGATCTTCTCTCTCGTGGACATTGGAATAGTGCTGTGTTCCATATTCTCGCGACGCTAAGTCGAACGGAGTTTCCGACCGGACCCCGCGCTCTGGCGCAGGATATAGTAAGCCGACGCTGCCACCGCGCTGTACAGCGTATTGGGCAGGGCGAAGCGCCATATCTGATACACGATATCCGCCGGCTGGACGATAAAGATCATCACTATACTATGTACGAGCACTCCTCCGATAATGATCATCAGCCTTGCCAGCGGCGAATCAAGATTGAGCCGCTCCCGGGCATGGAACGCCCCACCCGCCAGCAGCACCATGATCAGCGCCTGCCAGCCCATACTCGGAAGGAGCACCGCTCCCGCTACCACCCCTGTCGCGAAGCCAAACCAGAGCGACTCTATCTCGCTATAATGCAACGCCACGACTATGACCAGCATCACCGGCAGATCGATACTGACGCCCAGGATGTCGGTCGCTCCACGAAGGATCGACTCGTGGAACGCCGCCAGCACCAGCAGGAGGAATGCCTGGAAGTACTTCATCTCCCCTTCGCCCTCAACACAAACAGCTCATCCAGCGAATTGAAGTCCGCGGCCGGAGCCAGGCGGACTATCAGGAACGGCTCCTGCTTTGGCCGCTCTACCGCGATGACCGTCCCGACCACCAGGCCGGGTGGATAGACCCCTCCCAGGCCCGAAGACAGGATCAGATCCCCCTGCTTGACATCCCCCTGCGCAGGGATGTTATCAACGATCAAACCTTGCGAAGGAACATATTTGGCGATCCCCATTTCGCGACTCTCCGCGACACGAACCGCCACGCGGTTGGTCGGATCGGTCAGCAATTGTATAGTGCAATGGGATCCGGAAAGAGAACTGACCCGCCCCAGCAATCCCTCCTCGTTGATGATCGGCTCGTTGATCCGGACACCATCCGCTTCCCCTCGGTTGACCACCGCGGCGACCGGCAGACGATTCCCCACCACCGCCATCACCTTGGCCGG
>JAMPYH010000110.1 GCA_023700785.1 Candidatus Zixiibacteriota bacterium | reverse complement strand
GGTAAGCTCGGCCTGCTGTTTAACAACGGCGGAAGGTGGGGACCATGGGATAATGACACTGTTAGAGCCTACGGAACGCTTTGCTCCTTCCGGGGCAGACCTTCACTAGGTATCGAGTACCCAAATGAGCATCGGATCAGTGCCGGCGGGGGGGGGATCTGGATCGGAGCAGTAATTGGACACGATAGTCTCGTCTCGGTTGCTACCGATCCAGACAATTCGTTGAACGGAGAGTTCTTTCCAGATCGCTCTCCTTTCGGCGAGATTGTGAGACGCTCGACGCTCGACTCACTGTCCTGGATCGGAGCAATCTCCGAACTTGATTATGTCGCCCAATATACCGACACCTTCATTTGTTGCGTCGGCGGTCTGCAGCCGGACTATTTCAATTCGCGTTCGCATCGCCCCCTGCAAGTAGCAATTTCACAGCGAAGCTACTCGTGGTCGAATGCCTTCTGCGATGACTTTGTCCTGCTTAACTACAATATCATTAACATGGGCGAACAACCGCTTGACGAAGTCTACGTGGGATTCGAGTTTAACCCAATGGTCGGGTATGCATACGACGCTTCACGGCCATATCCCGGTCAGGACGATATTATGGGGTTTCGCGAGACTTTCGAAATCGAAGGAACGTGCGTCTTCCCGGAAACCCTCAATATTGTCTGGGCCGCTGATAATGATGGTGATCCGATCGGCAGCGGATTCCCCTACCTGGAGTTCAGCCGAGCCGCTCCAAATGTCGTCGGCATCCGCTTTCTCGGCGACATCGACCCGGACAAAACTGTCTCGTTCAACTGGTGGACAGAGAATATCTCGACTCAGAACCTGGATTTTGGCCCCAACCACAGGGCGACCCCCTATCAACCGGCGCATTTCTTCGGAACCGGTGGGAATGGCGTTCCGCGAGGTGATCGAAACAAGTTCTACCTTTTAGCCAACGGAGAAATTGACTACGACGTCCTCCGCACATCCGAGATCGGCTACACTGATCCCTATTGGGACGCTCCTACCGCGAAGGCGGTCGATCTCCTGACCGACGGGGATTGGGTGGACGGCCTGTACTCAGTCGGTCCTTTTCGGATCGATCCTGGCGAAAGCATCGATATTCCACTGGCAATAATAGGAGGCGATCGGTTCCACACCAAGGCGGAGAACGCGGTTAACCTCCAGCCCGGGCGCATAGACCAATTTATGGCCAATGTCGACTTCGCCGATCTGGTGCAAAATGCTATCAACGCGGAATGGGTTTACGACAATCCGGGGTACGATTCCGACTCCGACGGTTATGCGGGGAAATACCGAGTATGTGAATTGGATTCCCTGTTTCGCGATGGCAACTGGGTGATCACTCGAGCCGAGACGACGTGGTATCGCGGCGACGGAGTTCCGGACTGGCGCGCGCTGACTCCTCCGATCCCGCCGACATTCTGGCTGGAGCCGACATTGAACGGAATTCGCATCCGCTTTAATGGAGCGGCTTCCGAAACCAGAGTCGACCCGTTTACGCAAGTGCTCGATTTCGAGGGATACAACATTTATGTGGGGCGCGACGACCGTGAGGCGAGTCTCGCGCTTGCGGCCAGCTTTGACCGTGAAGATTACGACAAATGGGTCTGGGACGCAAATGTCGGACTGACAGGAGACTGGGTTAACGGGGAGCAACCCTTCACTCTGGAGAAACTGCGATGCTTGTACGGTTCAGGGCTAACGCCATGCCTTGATTCGCTTTTTCACCCGCTGAGTTTTGGCCGGATCAACCCGTACCGTAAAGATGGCTTCGATGATTCTATTTTCTATTTCACCTCGCATGAATCAAATGCGTCTGGACTTGGCGTGACGTCGCTGATCCGAAGAGTGTATCCCGATGAACCTCTGCCGCCTCCGGCCGACATACCGGCTTCAGCATTTACCGCCGACGGTTACCTGAAATATTACGAATACGAGTGTCTTCTGAAAAACCTGCTCCCGACCGTACCATACTTCATAAATGTCACGGCTTTTGATTTCGGTTTCCCGGAACAGAGCATGGCGCCTCTGGAGTCGAATAAGCTGCTCAACATGAAGAGCGCATTTGCCGCAGGCGACGAGAATCAGAGCGACTCCGTCTTGCCGCCAGTTTACGTCTACCCGAATCCCTATAGGGCCGATGCTGAATATCGCAAGCAGGGCTTTGAGGGACGCCTGAGTCATGAGCGGGGTCGTATCGACGATCGCGTACGGCGCATTCACTTCGTCAATTTGCCTCCCCGCTGCATGATCCGCATTCATACGCTTGACGGCGATTTGGTGCGCGAGATCGCGCACAATGTCGATCCCTCCGACCCGAATTCTACTCATGATAGCTGGGACCTGATCAACCGCAATATCATGACAGTGGAATCTGGCCTCTATTACTGGTCAGTGGAGGGATACGACGGAAGAGTGCAGATTGGGCAAGTTTGTATCATTCGCTGATTCTGGTAGGGTAGGTTGGCTTGAGCGCGCCTTATCACTGGGTTCGCTACCCCACCATACATGTTCGCTTTCCCAATCACCTCCCGTATTACAGTCGCTATCACTCCTCCCACCTCCACCATTAGTAGAAGCCGCTCGCCGAATCGTCATTGCGAAGAGCACGTCCGCGGTGCCCCGCAGCTTGCTATGGGCCCCGGGCGGACTGCGCACGAAGCAACCTCCTACCTTGTCGAAAAAAACCACGATGTCAAAAAATCAACTTCTTCACCCGCAACCGTTTGATCATCACACTTTGCCACCACCCCTGTGCGACAACAACTTGAACCTCCCACTCTGCAACCTTCAACCGCTGTCTCGCAATAAGGCTCCAGCCCGCCTACCGCGCACCGCGCTTAACAGCGTATAAAGGAACATGACAGTTTCGTAGGGCGGGTCCGTCTTCGAACCCGCCATTGCACTCTGATTCACCCCTTCCGCTGCTATCTCACGTCGCGTCCCTCGCGCGATTGCCCGACACCCGCATTCCGCCGACCCGGCCGCTCCCTTTACTTTTTTTCTTGCCTTCATGGCCCCATATAATCCATTTTAGGCTGGCGCACAGTTTTATTAAACACGAACATCCAGACTGCCAACAAGCTATCGCCCGCACCCTCACCGAAAGGAGTTTTGCATGCGGCCCGTTACTCGATTCCTGCTCCTCTGCCTCGCCGTCGTGGCGATCGCGCTCGGTTGCGCGACAGACCAACCCGCGACCCAGACCGCCACTCCTCCCGCGCTCCCGCCCGAGCCGACCGTCACGTACGCCAACTCCCCCGCCGACCGCGTGGAGCATGGCGAAGTTATCACGGCGATCGATTCCGCGCGGCAGGCCCTCCACGCGCAACATCACGGCCACACTGCGCTCGAGACCCGTTCAATCCCGGGGACGTTCGAGAAACCGGCCATGACCAGCGTCAAAGATTTCGCGCTCGCGAAAAAAGATCTGGTGGTGATCAACCCCGGTCCGGGGGAATATGTGCATGTGATGGAGGGTCAGCGCCACGGTTACCAGAACCTGACTATCGGCATCACCTATACCGCCCCCGGCGGCGCGCCGCCGATGCACACCCACAAGGGGGAAGAATCTCACGTACTGCTGGAAGGTCAGAAAGTGCTCTATGCGCTGGGAGATTCGATCTTCGTGATGGAAGGACCGTATATCGTCAATATCCCGCCGATGGTGCCGCACTCATTCCAGAATCTGGATGATCAGGTGGCGGAACTGGTCGTGATCTTCCCGACCAACGTTTGGGAGTACGATGTCCTCAACCATTTCCCGTTCCAGAGCGACCGGGCGAAAACGCTGGCGGACGAAGCGCGGAAATAAAGCGGGTGCTTAAACTGTCATCCCGAGCCTTCGCTTCATCCGGCTGACAAGGCCCCACAGCTGTCATCCCGAGCCCTCGCTTCATCCGTTTATCAAAGCGAGGGCGTCGGGATCTCAGTTACCACTAATGACGTGTGATCACTGCTCGATGAAAATCGCATCTACTTGTTCCGTCAGGTCCTCCGTTCGCCGAGATTCCAATCATCAACCGATCGAATTCGTCGCGCGAACGGGAGACCTGACGGCATCTTTCTCCGCCTTACCCCACTATTCGGGGTGGGATCAGTACCACTTCGGCACGAACTTATAGCCGTACGATAGCACGCCCGAAGCTCCCTCGGATTGCACCCGCCGGAACTCCAGCCGCACTTCCATCCCGATCTTGATCGCGTCAACATCACAGTCGGTCACCTGCGCCATCAGGCGGGTGCCATCGGTCAGTTCCGCGATCGCCAACGCGTACGGCGCCAGATCTTTGAACATCGGGCCAGGTGTCCGGATCACCGTATAGGTGAGTATCTTGCCGGTGTCCGGAAGAACCACCATCTCACGTTCAGTATCCCCCGTCTCCGGGTCAACCTGGCGTGGCGGGAAATAGGTCTTCCCGCTTTTTTTGAATTTCACGGCTTCAAGGCGATATCTCTGCGGATATTCACGCCAATTGCGAGCTGAAAACATGGTCATCCTGCCACCTCCAATACATGCACCACCGAGGATGCGCCCGAGCCGCCCATATTCTGCGCCATACCAAGCGTCGGCGATTTCGGTATCTGCCGCCCGTTCTCAGCCTGGCCCGTGAGCTGCTTATAGACCTCCACTATCTGCGCGACGCCGGTCGCGCCGACAGGGTGACCCTTCGATTTTAATCCACCCGACGGATTGATCGGGAACTTCCCCTCGAGCGAAGTTTCGCACGAGAGGATCGCCTCCCCCGCTTTGCCGGGCGCGAATTTGCCGATCGATTCCGCCACCATGATCTCCGCAATAGTAAAGCAATCGTGCACTTCGGCGAACCTGATATCGCCGATCGCCTTCCCCGCCATCTTGAGCGCCTTCTCGGTCGCGATCGTGGCGGATTTGATCGTCGTGATATCCGCGCGCTGCGCCAGCGCGATAGAGTCCGTCCCGATCGCCGAGCCAAGCACCTTGATATACGGCCGCTTTAGTTTCTGCGCGACCTCCTTGGTGGTGACAATCACCGCCGCCGCGCCGTCAGTGATCGGCGAACAATCCAGAATGCGAAGCGGGTCGGCCACCATCACTGACTTTGACACCGCCTCGGCGGTAATTTCGAACGGATATTGCGCCACCGGATTCTTCGCGCCATTGCGATGATTCTTCGCGGCGACCGCCGAAAGCATCTCGCGAGTGGTCCCATAGCGCGCCATGTGCGCGTGCGCCATCATGGCGTACAAGCCGGGGAAGGTCGCCCCATGGAATACTTCGTACTCCTGATCCGCGGCCGTCGCCAGCGCGTCGGTGCAACCATCGCCGGACACATCGGTCATCTTCTCGACTCCCGACGCCATGACTACATCCGAAGCTCCTGACGCCACTTCCAGAAACGCCTGGCGGAACGCCATCCCGCCCGAAGCGCAGGCCGATTCAACCCGCACCGCCGGAAGGCCGCGCATGCCGAGGTAGTCCGCCATCAACGCGCCGATATGTTCCTGCCCGACAAACAGGCCGCCGGACATACAGCCGACATACAATGAATCCAGACGGTCAACCCCGGCATTCGAGATCGCCGCGCGTGCCGCATCAACGAACAGGTCGCGGATCGACTTCTGCCAGATCTCGCCCCATTCGCTCATGCCGACGCCAACTACATAGACTTCTCTCATGTCGAAGTTCTCCCTAATCGTTCTTGATGATTTTGTGACGGAACTTCGCGTACGTACCGTACTGTACATACATGACGTTCTCGTCGAGTAGTTTCTTTGTCCTGACCGCCAGGTCGCGCACCTGGTTGATCCGGTCGGTCACCTTCCAGATGAACGCGTCCGATCCCGCGCCGGAACCGTAGGAACACATGAAGATCATATCTCCCGGCTTGGCGACATCGAGGGTCGCGGTCAGACCGATCGGCGATGCTCCGGAGTAGGTGTTGCCGAGCGTCGGCGCGAGCCAGCCCGGATTGATCTGTTCCTGCGTGAACCCAAGTTCAAGCGCGACGCGCTGCGGGAACTTGCCGTTCGGCTGATGAAAGACCGCGTACGCGAAATCTTTCGGCTGCATGCCGGACTTTTTCAGGATCGCGTTCGACGCTCCTTTGGTATGCTTGAAATACGCTTCCTCGCCGGTGAATCGCCCGCCATGCTGGGGATAGAACTGATGTTCCCTCCGCCAGAAATCCGGCGTGTCGGTCATGTACGAGTGGGTGAAAAGACAGTCCGCGATCAGGTTGTCCATCCCCATGATAAACGCTCCGGCTCCGGCCGCTGCCGAGAACTCGAGCGCGTCACCGGGCGCGCCCTGCGATGTATCCGCCGCGATCGCCAGCGCGTACTTCATGTAGCCCGACGCGACATGCGACAGCGCGACAAACATCGCCTCCGAACCGGCTTTACAGGCGAACTCGAAGTCCGCGCAGTGAATATCCGGCGTGGCGCCGAGCGCCTCGGCGACTGTCGTGCCGGTCGGTTTCACCGCGTACGGGTGCGATTCCGAGCCAACATACACCGCGCCGATCTCCGATGGCTTCACCACCACCGCTCGTTTCAGCGCGCGACGCGCCGCCTCTACCGCCAGCGTGATCGTATCCATGTCCGGCGGCGGGACCGACTTCTCGCGAAGCATCAGCCCTTTTTTGTAGCTCTCCGCATCCTGTCCCCAGACTTTCGCGATCTCTTCGACTTTGATCCGATGTCTTGGAAGGTGCGCTCCGTAGCCAACGATTCCTGCCATAGGTTATCCTCTGATTGTATTACAAGGGGTTGCAGAATAGACAAGGCAGACCCGGGCCGCTGCCCGATAACAGAGAAAAGCGATAAAACCGAAAAGAATCGTACTCACCGCAGCTCCCGCAAAAAAAACGACAAGTTAGACGATTATTATCCTGAACGAATATATGCCGCGTTTCCGGGGAAATCAAGCAGGGAAATTTTTGCCACCTTTGTCGCCGCAGTTATATGTCCCGCCGTTATTTAGCTCTCAAGTCGGGTTGGCCGCCAACCGATACTTGTCTCATGAAGAACATCATCGCCGGACTCCTGCTCACCCTTTCGCTGGCCCCCTCTGTGATGGCCGGCCCAAACCCCGATAAGCTCGACTCCAACACCGCCTTTTACGAAGGCGAGGCGCTGAGATATATCATCCCGGCCCCCCGCCATTTCAAAATGGTGACCGACGAAGCGGCCGACGACGGCTACTCCTTCGCCTTTATTCCCACGGCCGAGAACTACGATTCCTCCTCCGTCATGATCGGCGTCAATATCTACAAGATCCGAGGGATGAAGTTTGAGACTGTAATTATTAATGATACCACTTCGATGCGTCAACACTTCGGCCCGACTGTGGACATCCGGCTGGTCGAGCCGCTGACTTCCTCGACCATGGATCCGCTCAAGACATTCTACCTGGATGTGCAGAACGGATTTATCCCCAACGCCGCCATGGCCTACTTTGACGGCGGCACCGAGATCGTGATCTTTGAATTGGTGATCTCCGAAAACGTCTTGCGGTTCAAAGCCGAGGAGCTTTTCGCCGACTGCATCAAGCACTTCCTCCCCCTCAAACAGGGGACGCTCCCGCTCAACTGATCCTTCCGCATACAGCCCCTGGGCATTTGTCTCCCCGTAAGTCGGGTTGAGCGCTTTCGACTCCAGCAGGTCGGGTTGAGCGCGCCTTCACACACTTTTCCCCAATCTCTATGGGTGTCTGGCGCGCGAATGCCCGACACCCCCTACGGCTCACCGTCATTGCGGGACGCGCCAACTTTACCTGCTCTAATCACTGCCAGAGCCGGCGCGTCAAAGCAATCCCTTCCCTACGGACAGATCGGCAACTCACACGTCCTTAACTGTTGCGTCAGGTCCTGCTTCGAAGCCGACTTTCCACCACCCTTTGCATGCATCCACCGATATCGATGCCCCGCTTCGAAGTGTGACCTGACGCGTCCTTCTTCACGGGCACCACGGCAACAGATATGGCCCTGCCGTGATAAACGCGATCCACGCAAAAATCGTCATTGCGAGACGCGCCAACCTCACCTTCTCTAATCACTGCCAGAACCGGCGCGTCGTGGCAATCCCTTCC
>JAMPYH010000109.1 GCA_023700785.1 Candidatus Zixiibacteriota bacterium | reverse complement strand
CACAAAAGTCGCACTGCGCTCCCTCGACCGCGGGAAAATCGTCAAGTTTCTCAGCGCGCTTTATCTCCTTGATGGCGATCCGGATCTCCTCGCGCAGCTGATCCAACTCCTCTTCCGGCATCACATAGGAAATCGTCTCTTCCACTTTGTGGAAGTGCTGCACGAGAACGACCGAGGTGAAGTCCGGGAAGTTCTCCCGCACCAGCAATTGATATATCCCCATCTGGTGATAGAAATTCGGGTCATGCCCGCCACGGGGAAGATCTTTACCGGTCTTGTAATCGCAGATCTCGATTGTGCCATCAGGCCGGCGGGAGATCCGGTCAATATAGCCAGCCAGTTTATACGGCGTATTGGTGACATATCCATCCAGGCGCCGCTCGATGCCGATCGGCTTGGCCTGATCGAAGGGATGATACTTCGCGTAGTATCGCTCGATCATCGCCTTGCCGGAAGCGATATAATCCTCCATGGTCATATAGTCGCGATTGATATAGATCTCCTCGCGGTCCGGCTTGTCCCATTCTTTGGTATATTGGTCGAGCAGATATTCCAGCGTGGGGATCTTCCCCTCAAGCACTATCGCGTACAGAGTCGCGAGCGTACGGTGAACCGCGTTCCCAAGATAGAGATTGGCCGGCACCCGCTTGGGCAGATCCAGCTTCTCTACATGCATGAACTTATAGCGGCGAGGGCAGGATTCAAATGTCTTGAGCGCGTTATGACTGAAAGTTGACAGCATAGACTCCCCGGTTCCTTTTCTTCAATTATCACAAGATAACGGGCGGGCAGGTCGCGGACAATCACTTTCCGGCGTGTGCGGGTCGGCGTGAGAGCGAGCGCAGGAGCTGGAGTGTCTCCGCCACCATGCGCGACCAGTCATGTTCTTGATGCACCAGACGATAGCCGGCCTCGGCCAAACGGGACTTCTTGCCCGTGTCGCGCAAAAGCGAATTGACGGCGGCCGCGAACTCTTTGACCGTGTCCGCGACCAGAAGGTGCTGTTCGGGAACGAGATTAAGTCCTTCCGCCCCGTAGCTGGTGGAAACAACCGGCCTGCGCATCGCCATCGCCTCGTACAATTTGACGCGGTTGCCGCCAGGGACGCGAAGCGGCACGATATAGATATCCGCCTGCGCCAGATGCGGGCGGATATCTTTCACCCAACCGGCTACTCGAATTGACTGATCCTTCCTGGGGAGGGTCGCGATCTCGACGGCCGGATTCGGGCCGACTATTTCGAGCGACGCATCTGGATGCTCCCGCCGCACCAGCGGGTAAACCTCCGAGACGAACCAAAGTAGCTGATCGATATTGGACAGCAGATCAAGCGACCCGGAGAACATCAGACGCCTGGGCACGGTCATGTCCTCTTTGGGCGGCTTGAAATAGCCGCTATCGACACCCACCGGCACGGGCGTGATCGGTGATGTAACGCGATGTTCCTTGATCAGCGACTCGCGGTCATTTTCGCTTGTCGCGATAATATGATCAAAGCGATTGCAGGTCATCGATTCATAGGCCGCCATGCGCTTCGTTTCAAAATTGAAATAGGCACGCCGTATAACGCCTGACGCCGTCTCGTAGCGCTGATGCCAGAGGGTCGTCTCGACAGCGTGATGGTAGAGCACTTTTGGCACGTCGAGATCAAAATCGAGATTGACCGCGCTCTCGAGTGAATCACAGACGATCAGGTCGCACGCGCCGGATTGAACCAGTTTGCGGACCTCATCGCGGATCTCCAGGCTGGCATAGCGCTTCATATAGTATGGATACGCGGAACCAAGGTTGGCCAGCAGGCGTGCATAAAAGCGGTATCCGGTCCTCTGTTCTATCAGCTGGCGGACCGTGATAGCCGGGGAAGCGAACTGACTGGAGATCTGGCCGACCAGACCGTCATCATGGCGCAAACCGACATAGGTCACCGCCTCCTCGCGGGCGACCCCGCGAAGCAGGTTGAAACTTCGAATACGGTTTCCGCTGTCAAGCGGGAAGATCGGTTCAGCCCGTAGCCAAACGATGTACATCCTGCCCTGTACTCCTGCGAGACGAGTTTCGTGACCGATGTCGGCCGAGGACAATGATATCTGTTTGATTATCGGTTGAAAAGAGGGATCCATCGACCGCGGACCGATGGCCAGCTGTAGCGCAACGCTTCGGACGGACCCGAGCGGGAGAGCTGGGTCACGAGCGGCGGCTGTTCGATCAGGTCGATGATCCGGTCGGCCAGCGCCTGAGGGTCGTTTGAGGGGAAGATCAGCCCGCTGACAGAGTTCTGGATCACCGCGGTCATGCCCCCGGCATCGCAGGAGATGGTGGGGATCCCCAGAGACATCGCGTTCAGGACCGGTATCGGAAGGTCATCGTCGGTGGAGTTATTGAGATAGAGATCGCACTGATCCCAGGCGTCCCGGATCAGGTCGGTCTGCGACGCGTTGATCAGCGTGATGCCGCTCGTTCGCTGAGCCACCGGCGCGGCAACTCTCAGACGATCCGATGTCCCGACCAGCACCAGTTCAACTCGCGGATATTTCTGCTTGGCCATCAGGTAAGAGCGCAGAATGGTGGTGATGTTGCTGTCCGGTCCCGCCATCAGGAACGAGAGGATGCGTGGCTGTACATCCTGAATCAACCGGGGTGCCGAGTGGAGTGAATCCGGCGAGTTTGGCACCACCGAAACGGTGAGGTTGTATCGCGACAACAGCCGCGCCGACCACTCGGTGGGAACGGTCACGTGGCTCACCAATCTCAACGCGGGGAGGATATAGCGCGAAAACCTGCCGGTGATATCTTCCACACTTCCGCCGGACAATGACACCAGCGTCTGCTTGCCAAGAAACCTGGAGATCACGAGCGCCGGAAAGAGAGCCTCCAATAAAGCCGCCGGGGGTAGAGCCATAAGATGTACTACGTCATGGCGCGAAACAGCCTGATATAGCGGTCTGAGATGAACCAGACGATCGGGGCGGATCCTGGGGAGGCGGTCGAACCGTCCGCCAACAACTGACTGAGGCAATAGCGCGGGCAACTGGTGAATATCAACCAAATGACCTTCACGTATCACGCGATCGGCCAGAGAGTCTATGGCGGCTCCAGCCGGCGTTCTGAGATAGCCCGCCGGTGCGACCAGGAGTACCCGCCGACGGATCGACCGGCTTTGGTCGCCGCTGGGCGGCTCATGGTAAGGGAACTGGTAGTGCGCGTTCTGGGCCATTGGTCTGCCTGTAAACTCTTTGTCGGTCAGAATATCTATTTCTCTGGTCCGAAAGTTATACCCAGAATCTATTGGCCGGACGAACCCGGTGAGCGTCCAACCGGCGATGATCCAGAACATTACATCAAGCCGCTCGTTGACAAAGTCCCATTGTCCACGAGTGATTGTCTATGTTGTTGTAGTTAAGGAAGATAGGGGGGGCGAAAAGTCAGTCACGAATGGGCAGTCGATGTTCACCCGTAATTAATCGAGCGCCTCGATTGTGAGTGATGTAATACCAGACCCACTGCACAAAAACCAATAGTCTGTTATCGAACTCAACCAACTTCATCAAGTGGAGAAAAACCCAGGAGATCCAGGCAAGGAAACCGGAGTAACGAAATCCTTTGATATCGGCAACCGCGTGATTTCGCCCGATCGTCGCCATGTCTCCCGGAAAACTGTAGCGAAACGGCTTCACCGCTTTTCCCGCGAGTCGCGCTATAATGGTCTTCGCCGCGTACTTCCCCTGTTGTATCGCGACCGCCGCGACACCGGCTAACGGTTGGCCGGTTTGGTGGGTGAACATCGCCAGATCGCCAATGACATAAACTCGCTGATCATCGGGAAGGTTCAGAAAGGGATCCACCAGAACACGTCCGGAACGATCCAGCGATTTGTCATTCCCCTCGGCAAGTATTCTCCCCATCGAGGATGCCCGCACACCCGCGGCCCAGAGCACAGTGCGCGCGTCGATGCGCTGTGTGCTTTCTTTCGATTTGAACTCGACGCCGCGATCGTCCACCGATGTCACCAGCGATTCCGTCATGACGATCACGCCCAGTCGATGCAGCGATCGTCGTGCCGCCGCCGAGAGTTTTGGCGGGTAGCTGGTGAGGACGCGATCATTTCCTTCAATAAGAATGATCCTCGCTCGTCGGGGATCGATCTGCCGGAAATCCTTACGCAATGTCTCATTGGCGATCTCAGCCAGGGCGCCGGCCAATTCAACTCCGGTTGGTCCGCCTCCGACCAACACAAAGGTCAGCCACTCCTGCTGTTTGATCGGGTCCGGTTCGCGTTCCGCGGTCTCGAAGGCGAGGAAAATACGGGTGCGAATATCCAGCGCGTCTTCGATCGTCTTTAACCCCGGCGCTATGTCGCTCCAGTCATCATGTCCAAAGTAGTGATGACGCACACCGGTCCCGACAATGAGGTGGTCATACGGTACACAATCGCCGCCGCGCAGATGGACCTCCTGCCTGGCGCGATCGATCCCCGTTACTTCGGCCAGCACTATGGCCGTATTCTTCTGATGTTTGAGAATAGCGCGAAGGGGCGAGGAGACATCGGCCGGCGAGAGACCGCCGGTGGCGACCTGATAGAGCAGCGGCTGGAAGAGGTGAAAGTTGCGTCGGTCGATCAGCGTCACCTGCACATTGGCGCTTTTTAGCGCCTGGGCGGCATTCAGCCCGCCAAAACCGCCGCCGATTATCACCACCCGGGTCGGGAGGCTTGTCTGTTGATCACGCTCTGTCATGGTCGATTAAGCAAAAAAGTACCATGTCTGGTTGGTTCCAGACACGGTACATAATAAAACTCTTCAATAGGAGATTAGTTCCGTCGGCTATTACTGGCCTTCGGTCTGCTGCCGCGCGGCTTCTTTGAGCTTATCGTTGGCGAAAATACCCACCTCGACCCGGCGATTTGCCTGCAAGCCGTCAGTCGTATTTTCAGGGCTGGTCGGCATTGTCTCGCCCCACGCCACGATCCTGAAGCGGGTGGCGTCAACGCCCTGAGCGTTCATGTAATTTCCAACCGACTCGGCGCGGCGTTTGGAAAGTTCCATGTTCCACTCTGCGGTGCCGGTGCTGTCGGTGTGACCGTCAACCTGGATCTCGGTATCCGGATACTTGTTAAGGATGGTTGACAGTTCAACCAGGTTGGATTTTGCGACCGGCCTCAATTCCGCCGAGTTGACATCGAAGAGGATGCCCGATGCCCAGGTGATCTTGATCCCTTCGCCGACTCGCTCGATCTTGGCTCCCTCGAGGTCGCGCTGCATCTCTTCGGCGGCCTTGTCCATCTGGCTGCCGATGTAGCGTCCGGCGGCTCCGCCGATGACCGCGCCCATGATCGCGCCGACCGCGGTATTGCCCGCTTTGTTACCGATCACTCCGCCGATCACCGCGCCGGTAGTCGCGCCTATCACGGTTCCTTTGTCTCGTTTCTTCCAGTTGGAGCACCCGAGGATCGCTCCAAACGCGAAGATGGCAAGCACTATAACGACAGTCGTCTGTCTTTTCATTTGCTCCTCCATGTGTGTGGTGTAATCAAAAGAAATGTACCCGTCCAGCTAATTTGGTGTCAACGTTTATGTTCGGTTATCCGGAGTCGAAACTTTGGGAAAAACCTGCCCATTTTGGAAACTCCATGGAACGATCAACCGCTCCATCCACTACTTAGCGGCCAGCGACGTGATGGACTTTGTACCATCCGCGACAAATAGAAGTTCCGTCTCCTTGTCGCCGTTCTATCGCCTTAAGCGGCAATCAGATTCAGTTATTCACTTGACCGGAGTCGGCGCGAACGCTTACCTTGCTACCAGCTCGCAAAGCTCAACAACCACCTTCAGGAAACAGATATGCCGTTCAAGTTCAGCCGATGTATCTGTCTGCAAACTCCCGATGCCGAGAAAGCGACGCGCTTCTATCACGAGGTGATGGGGCTGCCATCAGTTATACGGACCGACAACCAGCGCGAGTTGACCGCTTCGCAGAACAGGATGTTCTTCGACACTGGCGAGCCGCGAGGGCCGATCATGGAGTTTATTGTGCCGGATCTCGACACAGCAAAAGCTGAATTGCTCGCCGCGGGATGTACCGTGATCCGGTGGGAGGGAAAAGGGGGATGCTGCTATATCCAGGATCCCTTCGGCTTCTGGTTCAATCTCTGGGAAGATCCTCAGGAGTTTACTGAATAGCGAGTTTTGACACTGCCAGGAAACGTCAAACACGAGGAGTGAAGATGCTCAAGGAATTCAAAGAGTTTGCCATGCGGGGAAATGTGATGGACATGGCCATCGGTATCATCATCGGCGCGGCGTTCGGACCGATCGTCGCGTCGCTGGTTGGCGACGTGATCATGCCGCCGATCGGCATGCTGATGGGGAATGTTGATTTCTCCAATCTCTTTTTTGTGATCAAGGATGGCGCGCAGGCCGGACCGTATGCGTCGGTCGCCGCCGCCAAAGCGGCCGGAGCGGTCTCCATCAATTATGGCCTGTTTATCAACACGATCATTAACTTCGTCATTGTCGCTTTCGCCGTGTTCCTGATGATCAAGGCGATGAACAAGATGAAGCGCGAACAACCGGCTCCCGCCGCTGACCCGACCACCAAAGAATGCCCCTACTGCCTGTCGACCATCCCGATCAAGGCCACCAAATGCGGACACTGCACATCGTCGGTCGGTGCGTAAGTCCCGCATAGTACAGGCGTTTCAGTTTTAGTCTATCGCGGCCGAAGGGAACAATTCCCCTTCGGCCGTTGTATTCCTATTCAGACAGATCGATCATCCGCCCACTGACAAAGGAAAGAAGCATGAAACAGACCCTCGCAACAATCCTGGGAGTTCTCCTTATGGCTGCGTCAGGATTCACGGCCATTCATACCGAGACAGTAGAGTACAGGCTCGGCGATGTCGTCCTCGCCGGTTACCTCGCGTACGATGACGCCACCGACAATAAACGCCCCGGCGTGCTGGTGGTGCATGAATGGATGGGGATCAATGACTACGCGAAGCAGCGAGCCGAGCAATTGGCCGGACTTGGGTATGTCGCGTTCGCTCTGGACATGTATGGCAAGGATGTGAAGATCGCGAGTCGCGAAGAAGCGAGCGCGATGGCCGGAAAGTTTTACCAGGATCGGCAATTGATGCGCGACCGCGCCGCCGCCGGCCTTGCGCAATTAAAAGCGTTCCGCCTGACCGACCCAACTCGGGTCGCCGCGATCGGCTACTGCTTTGGCGGCTCGACCGTACTCGAGCTGGCGCGCGGTGGAGCCGACATCAGCGGCGTGGTCAGTTTCCATGGCGGATTGCAGAACCCGACTCCGGAAAATACATCCAATATCAAGGCGAAAGTGCTGGTCTGCCATGGCGCGATCGATCCGTATGTGCCGATGGATCAGGTGAACGCGTTTGTCGCGGAAATGGATTCAGCGAAGATCGATTATCAGTTGATCATGTACGCCAACGCGGTGCACGGTTTCACCAATCCGAACAACGGCACGGACAACTCCAAGGGCGCGGCATACAACGCGAACGCCGACAAACGGTCGTGGGAGGCTATGCGGTCGTTCTTCGCGGAGATTTTCGCGAAGTGATCAGATCTGTTTGAGGCGCTGGACGACCACTTCCGCGATCTTCTCCAGCATCGTCCGATCGGCCGCGGTGAAGTTCCTCGGCCGATTTGAATCAATATCAATCTCGCCCAGCACCGTCTCGCCGTCCATGAGCGGAACAACAATCTCCGAGCGCGTGTGGATCGAACAGGCGAGAAAGCGGGGGTCATTTCGGACATCGTCAACAATGATCGTCTGCTTCTGGGAAGCGGCCGCTCCGCAGATGCCGGCGTCCAGCTCGATCACGGTATGTTCGGTCACCGGCCCGACATACGGTCCGACTTTCAGCCGGTCCCCATCAAGCATATAAAACCCGGTCCAGTTGAAGTCCTCGGAATAAGCGTCGATCAACTCCGCCGCGACTTTGAGTATCCCATCCCGAGAGTTCTCCTGCGCGATGGCGATACGGATATTGTCGATCAACTGGATACGTGTATTCTCCATCATACTCTCTCTCTGATCGCTTTCAGGTTCGCGGCCGGAGTTGCCGGGTCGATGGCACACCCCGGGCCGATGATCAATCGTGACGCATCATACGTTGATTT
>JAMPYH010000108.1 GCA_023700785.1 Candidatus Zixiibacteriota bacterium | reverse complement strand
TCACCAAACTCTACACAGAGATCGTGCCGCAGTTCGCCGACCGGACCTCCGGCTTCACCCGCATCATCAAGCTGGGTGTGCGTCGTGGTGATGGCGCCCCGATCTCGGTGGTCGAGCTCTTGACCGCCAAGCCGGTTGAAGAGACCGAAACCAAGGAGAAAGGCGCGGAGAAAAAGGGTGGCGGGCTGAGAGGCGCGCTCTCGCGAGCTCGCTCCAAGGCGAAAAAAGCCGCTCCGGCCAAGAAGACTGCCAAGAAGGCCGCCGCTAAGAAAAGCGCCAAAGCCTGAGGCGACCATACATCGCATTTTCAAAACCCCGCGTCCAGCGGGGTTTTTTTCTGCCCAAAACCGCCGCTTGCGGCTCGTGACCCGATTTGTTATATAGCGCCTACAGCGAAACATCAAACTGTCGCATGAACTGCAAGGGAATGAAGCTCTTACGCAATGGACTGAGTCGTCCTCGCGGGATGTGCGATCACTTCTGAGGTAAGTATGGAACAACCGGTAAAAAGATCCGGCATGCCTCGTGGCTGTTTGATCGGTCTGATCATCGTTGGCATCCTCGCCCTCATCCTCCTGATCGTCTTTGGTGTCATTTGCATGAATCGTGAGAAAGTGCTCCGATGGAGCATGCGGCAGGGTGTCGTCTATGTTAAGGACGCCATCGGCAAACAGCCGAACGGGATCGACACCACTCGCTTCAACGCGCTGGCTGACAATTTCCTGTCGCGGTTGGATACGACCAAGTTCACTGACGAACAGTTGATGACCATCGGCCCGATCTTCCAGAATATTCTCTCTGACAAACAGGTCGATTCGGCTGAAGTGGTCTCGCTCTCCGGAGCGATGATCCAGCTCTTCCCGGATCTGAGTGAATATGGGCTCGATCCAACTCCGGGCGAGACGCCGGAAGTTACTGATTCCATGTTGTCGCCTCCGGGAGATTCGGGCGCGATGATGCGGGAGCAACCGGCAGACACCGCGAGCGGCAGCTGATCTGGCTGGGTTGCCCCGACCGTACCCATGTCGCTGGTTGTAACGCTACTGCTTGCCGCCTTCGTGATAGGCGGCATACCGTTCGGGCTGTTGATCGCCCGGGCGTACGGCGTCAAAGATATTCGCCGGCATGGCTCGGGGAATATCGGCGCGACCAACGTTTGGCGCGTAGTTGGCCGCAACGCGGCGCTCTGGGTCTATCTCTTCGACATCGGCAAGGGAGTTCTTGCCGTGTCGATCGCGCGTCTGGTTGACCAGAGCGTCATGCCTCGCGACATCTTTCTCGTGCTGGCCGCGGCGGCCTCGGTCTTTGGGCATATCTTCTCGCCCTTTGTCGGCTTCAAAGGAGGCAAAGGGGTCAACACCGCGCTGGGAGTGCTGCTGGTGCTTCTGCCGGTTGAAGGTCTTATTAGTTTTGGGGTCTTTGTGATAGTGGTAGCGATCAGTCGATATATCTCGCTTGGTTCAATGGTGGCGGCAGCCACATTGTTTTCGGTTGTGCTTTTCGAGCGGTTTTTCCTGGATCGCGACCTGAACGCGATCTACATCGCGCTCACTTTGGTGCTCCTGTTGACGATCATCTACACACATCGCGAAAATATCCGGCGACTGATCAATGGCACCGAGAGCAAGTTCAGTCTGTCGTCGCGATCTGCCGGCGGAGGCGGGGCGCATGTCTGAACGGATCACCATCCTTGGCGCCGGATCATGGGGGATGGCGGTCGCCCGCCTGCTTGACCAGAACGGTCGCGACGTAACCCTCTGGGCTTACGACCCGCGCGAATACTACAAGCTCCTTCAGGAGCGCGGCGATTCCGCGAAACTGCCGCGTCTGCACCTCGCGCCGACCATAGAGATCACCAACGACCTCGCCGCGTCTGTTGACGACAGCGATCTTGTCGTGCTGGCCGTCCCGGCCCAATATCTCCGGTCGGTCCTGCGAGGGGTCGGCTCTCGGATTCGACCACGCCTGGGCGTGGTCAATCTCGCCAAAGGGATTGAGACCGGCTCGCTCAAGCGGATGTCAGAAGTCATCCTCGAGGAGACATCTGTCCCGATAGAACGGGTCTGCACGCTCTCGGGACCTTCCCACGCTGAAGAGGTCGCGCTGGATATGCCGACGACGGTCGTGGTCGCCGGGAGTTCCGACCATCTGACGTCCCGCGTGCAGGAGATATTCAGCTGCCTGGTTTTCAGGGTCTATCGAAGTTCCGATCTGGTCGGCGTTGAACTGGGCGGCTCGCTCAAGAACGTTATCGCGATCGCGGCCGGTATAGTTGACGGATTGGGATTTGGCGACAATACCAAAGGCGCCCTGATCACGCGCGGTCTCGCCGAAATGATCCGCATCGGCGCTACCCTTGGAGCGAAACCCGAGACGTTTGCCGGCCTCTCCGGCCTTGGCGATCTGGTGACCACCTGTTGCTCGCGGCATAGCCGGAATCGCTGGGTGGGAGAGCAGATCGGGATGGGGAAAAAGCTCCACGAGATCCTGCTGAATATGTCGATGGTAGCCGAAGGAGTCGAAACTACTCGCTCGTCATACAGTCTCGCGCGTCATTGCGGCGTTGAGATGCCGATCACCGCCGAAGTCTTCCATGTCCTCTTCGACGGCAAACCGCCGTTGGAAGCGATCGAACAACTGATGGGTCGCGCGCTCAAAGCCGAAGTCTGGCGACAAACCGATTGACACAAGGTGTAGGGATCATGCAAAAACAGGACAGCGCCGAAAAACTCTACTACACGATCAGCGAAGTCTCCAAAATGACCGGCCTGGAAGCCTATGTCTTGCGCTATTGGGAAAAGGAGTTTCCGCAACTAAAGCCGCGAAAAAACCGCGGCGGGAGCCGCCTCTACACCCCCAAGGATATTGAGGTGATAAACCAGATCAACTATCTGCGGACCAAGGAGAAGCTGACCATCGCGGGTGCCCGCAATAAACTGCTGCTCAAGCGAGGGACCGAAGAGCGGTCGGACATTGAGCATAAGGCTCGTACCCGCTCACTCATCGGTAAGATCCGCAAGGAGTTGGAAGAACTGCTGAAATATTTCCCTTGAGTTTTAGGCCGTTTTGGCTAATTTGCCAACCCCTGAACCGGTTTTGTCAGTTTGCGTCGGAGCGTAGCGCAGTTGGTTAGCGCACTCGCTTGGGGTGCGAGAGGTCGGCCGTTCGAATCGGCTCGCTCCGACCATTTTTTTCTCCCCTGTTCATCTTCGCCGCAAGTATAATCCATGCTATGAATCGTGCGCAAAATCAGTACGCCGCGCTGGTGATGGTCCCCGCGTACAACGCCGCCAAATATCTGCCTGATCTTATTCGCCGCTGTCGCCAGTTTGTCTGCGACGAGAATTTGCTCATAGTCAACGATGGCTCCTCCGACGATTCCCTGCGCATCATCAAAGAAAGCGGAGTGAATTACATCTCTTTTCCTCAAAATCAAGGGAAAGGAGCCGCGCTGAAAGCCGGTTTTGATTACGCGGTCAAGCATGGCTATCGCTCGATTCTTACACTTGACGCTGACCTCCAGCATCTTCCCGAAGAGATCCCGCGCTTTTACGCGCTCGATAATGGGGAACGTCTGATCATCGGCACTCGCTCGATAGATCGCGCCATCATGCCCTGGGATCGATGGTTGACCAACAATCTGACTTCCATGATAATCTCTATTTTCTCCACTCAGCGGGTAAGGGATAGTCAATCCGGTTTTCGCCTGATACCGATAAGAGTGCTGACCGCGATGCCGCTCGGCACGATCAAATACGACCTCGAATCGGAAATGCTCTTTAAGGCCGGAGCGCTGGGATGCGAGATCGCCGAAGTACCGATCTCGACCATCTACGAAGGTTCGCATTCGTATATCAATCCGCTCAACGACACGCTTCGCTTCATTCGCCAGATCTGGCGCCGCATCTGGGCCTGATTCCGGCTTGCTTTTGTTCGCCTGCCCGTTTACTATCCGACATGCCTGAACGAAAACGGATCCTGCTGACCAACGATGATGGCCATTTCTCCGATGGCGTCAACGCGCTCTACATCGCGCTTTCTCGGCAGTACGATGTTTATCTGGTCGCGCCGGACCGGGAACAGTCCGCCAGCTCTCACTCACTTACGCTCAATCGCCCGCTGAGAGTGCAGAAACTCGACGCTCGCCGCTTCGCTACCGATGGTACGCCGACTGATTGCGTCATGCTCGCCGTTCATTTGCTCTTCAAAAAAGATCGGCCGGACATGATCATCTCCGGCATCAACCATGGCGGGAATATGGGGGATGATGTCACCTACTCTGGCACCGCCGCCGCCGCGATCGAGGGGGCGATCCTCAGGATACCATCCATCGCGGTCTCGATGTTCGGCTGGCAGCCGGGGATGAAGTTCGCGCGCGCCGCCAATTTCATTTCGCGATTTCTGAAAGTGTATGATTCTCTGGACATCGATCCGAGCATATTTCTCAATGTCAACTTTCCGCCGGATAACGGCAAACCTTACAAGGGATTCGAGTTTACACGCCAGGGAGTTCGAACCTATCGCGATATCGTCGTCCACAAGACCGACCCGCGCGGCAAGCCATACTACTGGATAGGGGGGAGTCCGAAGTGGCGGATGCTCCCCGGATCGGACTTCGAGGCGATCCATCGCGGAGTGGTGTCAGTCACGCCTATGAAGCTCGATTTCACCGACGCAGACACCCTTGAACGGCTTAAGCGCAAAGCGGTTAGACGATAGAGTCCGCTACCCAATAAACAGTTGACAAGTCTCGCCAAACCGATATACTACCGACACATTTTGCGGCATAACGGGGCGTAGCGCAGTTGGTAGCGCGCTTGGTTCGGGACTAAGAGGTCGCTGGTTCAAATCCAGTCGCCCCGATTTTTTTACCGCCAAGTGATCACCCCATGTCACCTCTCAAGTCCCGATATTCCTGCCTCGATGTTGGCACTCTCCCATGGTAAAGCGTAAGGTGTGCATAGCGGTCATCGGCCATGGCGAATGTTCGCCCGAACTCCAGGAGACCGCGGCCTCCATCGGTCGCTGTATCGCGCACCATGACGCTGTGCTGGTATGCGGCGGGTTGGGCGGAGTTATGGAAGCTGCGGCCCGCGGCGCCAAAGAAGCCGGCGGCACGACCATCGGTATCATCCCCGGTCTTCGCAAGGCCGACGCCAATCCATATATCGATCATGTCATCGCGACCGGGCTCGGTGACGCACGCAATCTGCTGGTCGTCAGGTCTGCCGATGTTGTCATCGCGCTTCCCGGCAAATATGGAACTTTGTCAGAAATATCCTTCGCCCTGATGGCCGGCATACCGGTCATTTCTGTTTCCTCCTGGGCGATCTCTGATGATATTATCCAGGTGGCGGATCCGATCAAGGCCGCCCAGCTCGCGATAGAGATCGCGTCGAAAAAGTTATGACCACCGGCGCGGAAATTCGGATTCGAGGAGTTGTGCAGTCTGTCGGATATCGATATTTCTGTTACACTCATGCCCGCACGCTTGGTGTGACCGGATGGGTGAAAAACGCTCCCGATGGTTCGGTGGTGGTCCTTGCGGAAGGTGACCGCTCCGCGATCGAAGCACTGATAGAGGAGTTACGGATCGGACCAACGGCGGCAACGGTGGCGGATATGGATATCAAGTGGACACCATATACAGGCAAACATCAGACCTTTCAGATAGCGCGTTGAGAACAGATGGAACAACTTAAGAAATTCATTCGCGAAGTTCCGGATTTCCCCAAAGCGGGGATCAACTTCTACGACATCACCACCCTCTTCCAGGATCCTGATGGGTTCGACATGGCGCTCAATGCCATGGAGAAATACATCCGCACCAAATCACCTAATAAGCTGGTGGCGATCGAAGCCCGCGGGTTTGTTTTTGGCGCGGCGCTGGCCGACCGTCTCCAACTGGGCCTGATCCCCTGCCGCAAAGCGGGAAAACTGCCATACCGCACGGTCACCGAAGAATATGATCTCGAGTACGGGACCGACAAGATTCAGATCCACGCTGACGCCATAACTTCCGGGGACCGGGTAGTTCTGGTAGATGACCTGATCGCGACAGGCGGTACCCTTGCCGCGGCTGGGCGTTTGGTGGAAAAACTCGGCGGGGAAGTAGTCGGTATCTCAAGCGTTATCGGGCTGACCTTTCTGCCATACGAGGACAAACTCTCGAGGTACGATGTCAATTACCTGATATCGTACGATTCGGAATAGGCTGCTTGCCAAACACGGCCGCGGGCCGTAACTTGAGTTGTCTGATCGATGCCCCCGTAGCTCAGTTGGATAGAGCAGGAGCGTCCTAAGCTCAGGGTCGCAGGTTCAACTCCTGCCGGGGGTATTAATATCCTGACTCCTCCCCATCCCGCCCAGGGGACCAGTTTCTACAACATATTTACCCCTAATAAGATAGGGCCGAAAAATCGGCAGGATTTCGTTTGACAGCCTCTCCGGACGGGCATATATTCTTTGATTATTTCCAGCGGCCTATGCGTCTTGTCTGGGAAACGAATGTTAAGGTTGGGATAAGGAGTTCTTCGAATGAAACGGTTGTGGCTCTACTCGTGTCTGCTGTTGTTGGCACTGACCGGTTTGGCATCAGCGCAAGTCTCGTTTGATTTCACCGGCGCCGGCGCACGAGCCGAAGGAATGG
The DNA here is from genome assembly GCA_023700785.1 of Candidatus Zixiibacteriota bacterium. Lineage (GTDB taxonomy): Bacteria > Zixibacteria > MSB-5A5 > GN15 > FEB-12 > FEB-12. The sequence continues at coordinate 1,500 of JAMPYH010000108.1, read as the reverse complement.
GCAAGGCTTTTATCGGCGTTGCTGATGACGCCTCCGCGCTGACCTGGAATCCCGCGGGATTGGTCGGCCATGAAAAACCGATCCTTGGTCTGTCGCTCGCGACTTCTCGTCCACGCGGCTCGTTCAAATACATGAACGGCAATTCCTACGATTTCACCGAATCGTACAACAATCTGACTTATCTCAGTTTTCTGTCGCCTGTGCGGATCCGTGGACACCAGTTCGTGCTCTCCGCCGCTTACTCCCAGACGTTTGAAGATTACGAGCAGGTCAATTTCGATCAGGCAGCGAATGACGTCCCGCACGAGTTGTTGTTTGGCGAAACCTACGACTATCGCGCTATCATCATGAGCCAGCATCACGCTAATCCGTACATCATCAATTTTGGTTTTGGCACCCCGGTCAGCCCCGCTCTCGACCTCGGCGCGTCGATCAATATCTATTCCGGTCGCGCCGTGACACGGTCTCAAGTGAAGCAGATGAGCTATGAGTACGAAGCGATCGATCGCCTCAATCAGGAGGTCACCCGCGACTCCACGCAGTCGTCGCTTGACACGGCGTCGTTCTCCGGCATGAACTTCACCTTTGCGGGGAAGTGGCATCGCAATAAATTGGCTCTCGGCTTTGTCGTCCGCTCGGCCCATAGCTTCGAAGCGCTTTCCGATATCAAGCTCTCGGACACGGTCCGCTACAATGGCCAACTCAAGACCGGCGGCACCGTCTATCTTGACGACCAGTTGATCAAGTATGAATTGCCATGGATCTTTGGCGCCGGTATGGGCTACAAGATGACAGAGAACTGGCTGCTTGCGTTTGACGCGGAGTACCGCGGGTACGCCTCGACGAAGATCAAACGGCGCACCAGCATCCGGATCGGTTCCGGCGGCAATAACGAGGAGATCTTCGAAGAGTTCGATCCGCAGTTCTATAACTGCTTTGTTTTCCGCGCCGGCACGGAGTACCTCTGGAATACCGGCAAATCGGCCTTCCCGATAGTCCCGCTTCGTTTCGGCCTCGGCTATGTACCGATCCCGACTCCGTCCGTCACGATCGACGGCGATCGCGAGCAGGTAACGCAGTATCAAGTCTCAGCCGGTACGGGCGTGCGCTGGAGCCAGATCTTCCTGGATCTGTCCTATGGGTACAGCACTCGTAACACCAACGCCGAGACGGTATTCAACGGCATTGTTGAGTCCGGCGAGATCAATAGCCGGACCCACCGCCTGAATCTGACCTTCACTGGATATTTTTGATCCATGTAGCCCGGCCTGAAAGTTCTGTCCGCCGCCCGGGTTAAGCCTCGGGCGGCGTCATTCGATATACCAAAGAGTATTCACCCGAATCTGGAGACGACATGCACGGCAAAGTCAAACTGACTAAGCGAGAGATCAAAGAGGATAAATTCGCGACCTTCATGCTTACCGCGAAGGATCAATTCACCGAGAACTGGCAATATGTCGCCATCGGCGGCGCGGTCCTGGTGCTCCTGGTCGCCGCGGT
>JAMPYH010000107.1 GCA_023700785.1 Candidatus Zixiibacteriota bacterium | reverse complement strand
ATTATTGCAGGTGCAACAGCAAGAGACGACCGACATCGTCTCGACCTTCAAAGCATTCCAGGCAAAACTCCTGGCGCTGAATTCGCTTGCGGTACGGCTTTCCCAGCGGACCGCCTTCGAAAAGTACGCGGTGAATGTCTCCGACGACGCCTATCTGACCGCGACCGCCAATGGCCGCGTCTCGGAAGGCTCCTACGATATTCGCGTGCTGAATGTCGCGCGCAACCACCAGATCGCCAGCCAGGGATTTTCAGACCAGTCCATCTCCGGCCTGGGGACTGGGACCATCACCCTGTCCGTTGGCTCCGGCTCGGCCAAGACGATCACGATCGATTCCAGCAACAATTCGCTGACCGGGATCAAAAAAGCGATCAATGACGCCAAAGTCGGCGTCACCGCGACGATCGTCAACGACGGTTCGAGATCCAACGCCTATCGACTGGTCCTGACCGCAGACAAGACCGGCTCCGCCAACGCGATCAACATCACATCTAATCTTGCCAGCGGGCGCAATTTGAACTTTACGTCTGCCTCTGTTGACTCAGTCGAACAGATCGCGCGCAATACAGCATCAACTTCAGCCGTTTCACTCGGGTCTTCGGCCGCATTTACAGGCACCAAAAATAAGACCTACACGTTTACCGTGGTCGGCACCGGAGCAAAATCAGTCGGCAATGACAATGTCACGCTCACCTGGACCGATGGAACGAATTCTGGAACAATGATCGTTTCAGAAGCTGATGCCGAGGTCGCTTTGGTCGGCGAAGGGGCCGAAGGGATTAAACTGACTTTGTCGGCCGGTACCATCTACGGCGGCGACAAGTTCCAGATCCAGACCTTTGCTCCGCTGCTTCAGGAAGCGTCCGACGCCCAGATCTCAGTCGGTTCCAGCGGCGGGAATGGCTCGCCGATCACCGTGACCTCGGCGACCAACTCCTTCAAGGATGTCGTCGGCGGCTTGACCATTGATGTCAAAAAGGCGACGCCGATCGATGAAAGTGTCAGTATCGACGCCCAGGTCGATTTCGACGAGATCAAAAAAAGTATAAGTGACTTCATCGACACCTACAACGACGTCAACGAGTTCATCAATGACCAGGGGAGCTACAACACCGAGACCAAAGAGTCGGGAGTGTTGTTCACCGAATATTCGCTCCAGACAGTTCAGGCATCGATGCGTTCGGTGCTTTCTTCGCGGCTTTCCGGTCTGGAGGGTCAGTACAGCCAGCTACTCTCGCTGGGCATTCGTACCGGCACCGACGGTCAACTGTTCATCAAAGATCCGTCCAGGCTCGAAACCGCCCTGCGCGACAATATCGACAATGTACTGAATATCTTCGCCAGCTCCGGATCGACGACCTCCGACAAGATCGAGTTCATCTCATCGGGCTCGAAAAGTAAGATCGGCAGCAAGCTCAGCATCGATATCACTCAGGCCGCGACCAAGGGTCGTTTCCAGGCGGGAGCTATCGCTGATCCGTCCGTTGCCCCGCTCACTTTGACCTCCTCCAATAACCGGATCAAGCTCTCAGTCGATGGAATGGAATCAAATGAGATCGTCCTGACTGAGAAGACCTACGCGTCATTCGACGAATTAGTCGCTGAGATCCAGTCTCGAATCGATGCCGACAGCAAGATCGGCAGCCGTGGTCTGACCGTATCCTGGGTTCCTGCCTCCAACGGAACTGGATATCTGCAACTCCAAAGCTCGACTTACGGCTCCACCTCGAAAGTCAATGTCATCCCCGCGGTCACTAATTCCGCGGTCCCCATACTTGGCCTGGCGAACGGTTTCTCTCAGAACGGTCTCGATGTCGCCGGCACCATCAATGGCGAGGCGGCGACCGGCTCAGGGCAGATCCTTACCGGCAAAGACGGCAACAAGACCACTGAAGGGGTCAAGATCCGAGTGCTCTACAGCGAGCGGGAGATCGTGTCGGGAGTGGAGTCGAGCATTACGCTCGCCAAGGGTGTCGCCGCGAAGATGCATGATCTGGTGGACGGCTTTACGTCAACCGAATCGGGCCTGGTGGACCGCCGCATCAAAGGGTATGAAAAGCAGCTGACAAATATCAAAGAGCGGATCGCGGATTTTGAAAAGCGCCTCACAGTAAGACGGGAGGCTCTGCTGACCAAGTTTTACGCTATGGAAGAAGCGCTGGCGTCCCTGAACGCTCAGAGCACCTACCTTGAAGGTCAGCTCAATTCGATCAACGCCAATTGGGGCTTTAACAACAATAAATAGCAGGATAGGATCCCGTGAACGAACAGATCAAATCGTATCGACAAGTTGACACGGTCGGGAAATCTCAGATCGACCTGATCATGCAGGTCTATTCCGGAGCGATCCAGTCGCTGGCCGCCGGTCGTGAACATTACGGCGCCGGTGAGTTTGATGCCGGGTATTTGCAGCTCGAGAGGTCGCGCAAATTCCTTACTCACCTCTACACAACGCTCGACTTTGAGCAGGGGGGAGAGGTCGCCCAAAATCTTGGCAAACTGTACGCGTTCTGCATGAACGAATTCGATGTCATCGAGGCGACCAAGGAGATCTCCAGGATCGATTCCTGCATAAAAGTGCTGGAAACACTCAAACAGGGTTGGGAGCAGATTCGCCAGGATAGCCGACCGGCCAAAGCGGCCCCTGCTGAGGCAGCGTCCATCGAATCACTTTTGGTCACCGCGTAGGAATGGAGCTATGTCACAAAACGCCATCAGCCAGCTCGAACGTGATTTGATCAAGACTCTGAACGAAGAATACTCGTTCTACCAATCGCTGTATATCCTGCTCGACAAACAGCGGGATCTGATCAAATACAATAAGGAAGAGCATCTGCTTGACCTGTTCACCGAGATCGAGCGGTGCCATGTACGGATCCGAGAGTCGGAGGGGAAAGTCGCGACACTGCGGGATCGACAGCCGGCGGCCTTCCGGATCGCGGCTGTACATCCAGAGGTGAAAAAGCTGGTCAATTGTATCGTGACCCTGGTGAAAAAGAATATCTCGCTGGTTCAGGAGAACGAGGGGTATGCCCGGGAACGGCACGACCGGATCAAGCAGGAACTTGAGAACCTGAAAAACAGCGGCAAAATACTGAACTATTTGCAGGAGCACGACCCGATTCCGCAGTTCGTCAATGGGAAGCAATGACGACGCGAGATTCGACCTCCTGTTTTTGATTAAAGCAATGGTAGTTCCTCGACGATAGGATGAGTAGAGGTGAGAAATGAAGATCGGACCTGACAACCCCGGTAAATCCGGGAAAAGAGCTGCTTCGAAGAAGCAGCCCCCAGAGGCTCAATCAGCCGCGCCGGAGAAGCCGAGGCAGACAACTTCGGTTGACCCCTCAGCGGCCCGCCTGAGCCGGCTGGCTGACAAAACGCGGCGGGAACTCATCGATAAGGCGTCGTTGCAGACATCGATGAAGGACAGGCTGCTTATCAGCCGCAACCGGGCGGCGGAGATCCGCCAGCGCATACAGGCCGGCTACTACGGTCGTCCTGAGGTGGTCCGTTCGATCGCCGATCGGCTTGCCGATTATCTGGAACCGTAAATAACCTGGGAAGAGTTACGCATGACCACCGCCGTCGCCGTTGACAACAAAGTCCGTCAGGTTGTTTCCAATATCCGCAATCTGCCGACCCCGCCGGTCGTCTTTCACCAGATCCAAAAGGTGATCAATGATCCCAAGGTTTCCGCGAATCAGATCGCGGCGATCCTGGCAGAAGATCCGGCGATGTCGGTCAAAGTACTCAAGCTGACCAACTCCGCGTTTTATGGCCTGACCCGCGAGATCGATTCGGTCAAACAGGCGGTGGTGATCGTTGGATTGGAAGCGATCAAGAACCTGGTCCTTTCCGCTTCTGTGCTGGATATGTTCAAGGGGAAGGATGTCGATCCTGACTTCCAGGACAAGTTCTGGCGTCACTCGCTGGCGACCGCGTTTTGCAGTCGTATTCTCGCGAAACAACTTCGCAAGAACGGCACGGTCGATCCGGACTCAGCCTTCTCCGCCGGATTGCTGCACGATATCGGCAAGATAGTGATAGCCTGCTTTCTTCCGCAGGAATACGCAAAGATCAAAGACGCGCGAGTACTCAACCCTAACGCCGCCTCCTACGAGATCGAAGAGCAAACGCTGGGCTACACGCACTCGCAGATCGGCGCGCTACTGGCGGTGCAGTGGAAATTACCCCAGACACTGGGTGAGTCTATCACCTTTCACCACCACCCTTCGGCCGCACCTCTCAAAGATCCGATCATCTATGTCGTCCATATTGCCGATTATCTTGCCAAGGTGACATTTTATGATCGAGATGATTGTAATCTCGTGGGCGGACTTGAAGCCGGCGCGTTGGAGCATATGCAGGTGACTGAAGCCGACCTTAAGAGTTTCGGAGAAGCGCTTCGCCAGGAGTATATGAAGGCGGAAACCTTCATGCAGATGGTCGGCATCAGCTGAGCATTATCGCCTGCGAGCCCATCCCTTCTCCAGTCTCCATTCTGCTCTGTCAATAGGGCTCCATCGGTCTCACACCCAAAGTAAGAGTTAACCTGTTATTTTGTAACGGGTTTGTCTGGAACCTACCCCCAAAAAATCTGTTGACAGAGTAGCGATTGCCCTATATTTTGCGGTCTGTCTCGGATTTCCGAAAGACAGGTAAATCGATAGTAGATGGGCGATTAGCTCAGATGGTTAGAGTACTTGCTTGACATGCAAGGGGTCACTGGTTCAATTCCAGTATCGCCCACCATTTGATTCTGCGGGGATCCTGTTGAGAGTGATTGCTCCCGGGTGACCCGCGTTTGTTTAGAAAGTTATAATGTCACAGGTTCAGATCAAGTTTCCCGATGGTTCGACCAGGGGGTTTGACTCCGGCACCACCGGCTATCAGATCGCCGAATCGATCTCGCCGCGTTTGGCTAAAGAAGCGATCGCGGTGAAGGTTGATGGGATCGTGCGGGATTTGTCATATCCGATCCCCAAGGACGCTCCGGTCGAGATCCTGACCTTTGATCACCCGGACGGGAAGACGGTGTTCTGGCATTCGTCGTCGCACATCATGGCGCAGGCAGTGCTCGCTGTGTTCCCGAACGCCAAGCTGGCGATCGGTCCGCCGATCGACGAAGGCTGGTATTACGATTTCGAAGTTGAAAAGCCGTTCTCTCCCGAAGACCTCGCGAAGATCGAATCTGAGATGGCGAAGATCGTCGCCGAGGACGCGCCCTTCCGATGCGAAGTGAAAGATCGCAGGGAAGCGATCGAGTATTTTAAAGATCGTCAGGCGGTCTATAAAGTCGAGTTACTTGAAGGGATCGCCGACGATACGGTCACGTTCTACTATCAGTCGAAGTTCGAAGATCTCTGTCGCGGCCCGCATATACCGCGGACCGGCGTAGTCAAAGCCTTCAAGCTCACCGCGACTTCGGGAGCGTACTGGCGCGGCGATGAAAAAAACAAGATGCTGCAGCGAATTTACGGCATTTCGTTTCCCAAAAGGCAGCTGCTCGAGGAATATCTCCACCGGTTGGAGGAAGCGAAAAAGCGCGACCATCGGGTCATCGGCAAGCAGCTTGAGCTATACACCATAACCGACGAAGTCGGCCCGGGTTTGATCCTCTGGCTCCCCAAGGGATCCAGGATCAGGGTGGAGGTGGAGAACTTCTGGCGGTCCGAGCATCTGAACAACGGCTATGAACTGGTCTTTTCACCGCATATAGCCAATGTGGATCTTTGGCATAAGTCAGGTCATACCGGGTTTTATTCTGAATCGATGTTTAGCCCGCTGGAAGCGGAGGAGCGGCTGTTTCAACTGAAGCCGATGAACTGTCCGTTCCATATTCAGATGTACAAGAATCGCCTCTGGTCCTATCGCGATCTCCCGTTGCGCTGGGCGGAATTGGGGACAGTCTATCGCTTTGAGCGCGCCGGTACGTTACACGGATTGATGCGCGTCCGCGGCTTTACGCAGGATGACGCCCACCATTTCGTGTCCCAGGAAGGGATGGAAGCCGAGCTGAACTGGCTGGTGGACTTCTGCCTGCACATACTGAAATCGTTTGGCTTTAGCGACTTTGAGGTGTATCTTTCGACCCGCCCCGAAAAGGCCGTGGGCGACCCTGCCGACTGGGTAAGAGCCCAGGAGGGATTGCGCAGGACACTCGACGGATCTGGGTTGAAATATCAGGTGGACGAGGGCGGAGGCGCGTTCTACGGCCCCAAGATCGATATCAAGATCAAGGACGCGTTGGGTCGAAGCTGGCAGTGTTCCACTATCCAGTTTGACTTCAACCTGCCGGAACGTTTCGACCTCACCTATGTCGGTCCGGATGGCCAGCACAAGCGCCCGTTCATGATCCATCGAGCGTTGCTCGGTTCGATTGAACGATTCTTCGGGGTGTTGATCGAGCACTATGCCGGAAACTTCCCGCTGTGGCTCGCGCCGACTCAGGTGAAAGTTCTGCCGATCACCGACGCCGCCAACGCGTACGGTCAGTCGGTGATAGAGCGATTGAAGAAACTTAATATCCGGGCGTCCTTGGATGAACGTTCGGAGAAGATCGGCGCCAAGATCCGCGACGCGGAAGTTCTCAAGGTGCCATATATGTTTGTCATAGGCGGCCGCGAGGCTGAACAGAATACTGTGGCAGTGCGCAAGCATGGCTCCGGCGACCTGGGGACAAAATCTCTGGATGACGCGGTGGCGATGTTGCTCGCTGAGGTCGCGTCCAAAGGATTGGAGCGGTCCACTCATGCGTAACCGAGGAGGAAACTATCGCCAGTAAGGACGTGCGGGTCAATGACCGGATCCGAGTGACGCCGATACGCTTGATCGGCGCGAATGGTGAACAGGTCGGTATCGTACCGACCCGCGAAGCGCTTGACCGCGCCCGCGACCTTGGTCTTGACCTGGTTGAGGTCGCGCCGACCAGCCGACCGCCGGTCTGCCGGATCATGGATTTTGGAAAGTACAAGTATGAGCTTTCCAAGAAGGAGAAGATCGCCAAGAAAAAGCAGCATACTTTCCAATTGAAAGAAATGCGCTACCGGCCGAAGATCGACGATCATGATTTCGACTTCAAGACCAAGCATGTGCGCGAGTTTCTTGAATCCGGTTCCAAGGTGAAGGTGTTTGTCCAGTTCCGCGGACGCGAGATGGCGCACCAGGAGTTCGGACATACCATCATCCAGCAGATCATCAAGGAGCTGGAAGACGTCGCCCAGTTGGATGTTCCGCCGAAGATGGAAGGGAACATGCTCAGCATGGTGATGAGCCCGAGACCGGAAGTGATTCGCAAGATGCAGGCGCAGCGGACGCCGCAGCCAAAAGATAAAGGCGATAAGAAGCCGGACAAACCGGCACAAACAGAAGATGAAGGCGAGTCCGACCAGGCCAGCCAGTCCTGAACGTGACGTTAGCGATTCGAATGTAAGAGAAACGAGCATAGAGGATTCAGATGCCGAAGATCAAAACGAACAAAGGGGCGGCCAAGCGGTTCAAAAAGACCGCCAGCGGCAAGATCAAACACAAAAAGGCGTATCGGTCGCACATCCAGACCAAGATGAGCCCGAAACGTGTTCGCCAGCTGCGCAAGCATGGCATGGTCCACAAGACCGACCAGAAGCGTGTTGAGCGGATGTTGCCGAACGATTAAATCGGAAGATCGAAAAGGAGAACTAGATAGATGCCTCGCGCAACAAACAACGTCGCCGCCCACCGGCGACACAAGAAGGTCCTTCAGCGGGCCAAAGGTAACTTCAGCGGCCGGAGCCGGCTGTATCGCACCGCGCTCGAGACGGTGCATCGTGGCATGCGCTACGCTTATCGCGACCGTCGCGCTAAAAAGCGCGAGTTCCGCGCGCTCTGGATCACCCGTATCTCCGCGGCGGCGGCGCTCTGCGGCACGAATTATTCGAAGTTCATGCATGGTCTCAGTCAGGCCGGAGTGACGCTCGACCGCAAGGTGCTGGCCGATATCGCCGCTCGCGATATGGCGACCTTCACCAATCTCGCCAATATCGCCGCCGGCAAGTAGCCAGACAGGGTTCCTCGCTATGTCTATTCTGGACGAGGTTTCCCATATCGAGCAAGACGCGATCAAGCGAATCAGCGAGGCTGATTCGCTTGATCTGTTACGGGAACTTCAGGT
>JAMPYH010000106.1 GCA_023700785.1 Candidatus Zixiibacteriota bacterium | reverse complement strand
TCTTGACATATCTATCCGGCGCAACGTATTCTTTATACACAGGGTCCAACCTTTGGACCGGCCAGTCAAACATATCACTTCGCGACGTCGGCCACAACTCTCAACTCGCCCCCGATTCGGTGGCTGTCGTTGCCAGTTCAGGAGGAAACCATGACCGTCCGTGAGCTCCTGCAAGCGAAGCACAAGCGTGATGTCGTCACCGCCACGCCGACCACCAAAATACATCTCGCCATGGATCTGCTTATCCGAAACCGCGTCAGTTGTCTCCCCGTGCTCAACGAGACAAACGAATTGGTCGGGATTCTCTCAGACAAGGATATTTTCCGCAAGGCCTACGCTGATTGCGCCAACTTCTCCGACATGACGGTCGGCGAGCTAATGACCGCGCAGGTCATAGTCGGGCTGGAGTCTGACGAGGTCGGCTACATTGCCGGCGTCATGACGAACAATCGGATACGCCATGTACCGATAGTGGACGGTAATCGCCTGGTCGGGCTGGTGTCGATCGGCGATGTGGTCAAGACGCAGATGACGAATATCGAAGTCGAGAATCGTTACCTCTGGCAGTATATCAACGGATCGTATCCGGGCTGAAACTACTTGAAGAACAGGACCTCAAACAAAAAACCCCGGCTCTCGCCGGGGTTTTGATTATCACCTTTGACGTCGGTCGTCAGACCTCCATCATCTCTTTCTCTTTTTTGGCCAGCATGTCGTCGATCTGGTGAATGAAATCGTCCGTGAATTTCTGGACTTTCTCCATCGCTTCCTTCTCGGCGTCTTCAGCCAGCTTGTGATCTTTGAGCGCTTTTTTGAGATGGTCGTTGGCGTCGCGGCGGACATTGCGGATCGCCACTTTCCCTTCCTCGGCGAGATGCTTGCAATGCTTCACCAGTTCTTTGCGCCGCTCTTCGTTGAGCGCGGGGATCGGGATGCGGATCAGGGTACCGTCAGCCTGCGGGTTCAGTCCAAGATCGGCTTTTTGGATCGCTTTGACGATCTCGCCGACGACCGTTTTGTCGAACGCCTGGATGGTCAGCAGGCGAGCCTCGGGAGCGGAGACCGTCCCAACCTGGTTAAGCGGCATGACGGAGCCGTACGCTTCGACCCGAACCGTGTCGAGCAAATGCGTGGAGGCTTTGCCGGTCCGGACAGTAGCCAGTTCGCGATGGATCGCTTCCACCGACTTGTGCATCTTCTCTTTGGTCTGTTTGAGGATCTCGTCAATCATCAGTTCTGCTCCTTTGCGAAGTCGTCAGACTTAACAGATAAGCGTGCCGACATTCTCACCCAACACCACTTGCTTCAGGATACCCGGCTTGCTCAGGTCGATGACGCGAACCGGAATGCGGTTATCCTTCAGCAGTGAGATCGAGGTGGAATCCATGACTTTCAGTTCCTTGGTCAGGACATCCATATAGCTCAGCGTCGGGAAAAAGACGGCGTCCTTGACCTTTTTCGGATCGGCGGAATAAACGCCGTCCACATTGGTCGCTTTGACCATCAGCTGCGCGCCGACCTCCATCGCGCGAAGCGAGGCGGCGGTATCGGTGCTGAAATAGGGGTTGCCGGTGCCGGCGGCAAAAATGACTGTTCTCCCCTTTTCCATGTGCCGGATAGCGCGGCGGCGGATATACGGCTCGGCAAAAGCTTCGATCTTGACCGCCGACATCACGCGCGTGTAGATCCCCATCTGCTCGAGCATATCCATCAGGGCCAGTGAGTTCATGACGGTCGCGAGCATGCCGATATTGTCGCCGGTGACGCGATCCATGCCGCGCTCGGCTCCCTTCATGCCGCGGAAGATGTTGCCGCCGCCAACGACCAGACCAAGCTCGATGCCGAGCGATTTGACGTCGGCGACCTGCTTGCAGATATATTCGACTGTGGGGGTGTGGATGCCGAACTCCGAGGGGCCCATCAGGGCCTCTCCGGAGATCTTTATCAGGACGCGTTTATACGCGGGTGTCGGCCTGTCCGTGTCCATTGGTTACTCACCCAGACGGAAGCGAGCGAACCGTTTGATGGCGACATTTTCACCGAGCGCGGCGACCGTCTCTTTGACGAGGTCGGCGATCGTCTTGTCGTTATCCTTGACGAACAGCTGTTCCATCAGGACAACTTCGGTGAAATACTTCTCCATCTTGCCGTCAACGATCTTATCCACGATCTTCTCCGGCTTTCCTTCGTTGAGCACCTGCTTGCGATAGATATCGCGCTCGGAGGCGAGCAGTTCCTGGTTCAGCTCTTCGCGGCGGACCGCCTGCGGCGAGGTCGCGGCGATCTGCATCGCGATATCGCGGGCAAACTGCTTGAACTGCGGCTTGGCGGCGGCGCCGTTGGATGCATCCAGTTCCACCAGCACGCCCAGTTTGTCGCCGGGGTGAATATACGTGGTCAAATAACCGGGTGTCTCCATCCGGGTGAAGCGGCGGATCTGGGTATTCTCGCCGAGCGAGCCAATGAACGATTTGACGTAGTCAGAGACCGTCTTGTTGTCGTGGGCGGGCATCGTTTGATTATTCAGGTCATCCAGATCTTTTGGCCCTTTGGCGGCGATATGGGTCGCGATATCCGAGGCAAATTGTTTGAACTTATCGGTGCGGGCGACAAAATCGGTCTCGCAGTTGATCTCCACCAGCACGCCCAGCTTGTCGCCGGAGGTGATGACCGACGCGATGGTCCCTTCAGAGGTGGCGCGACCCTCTTTTGAGGCCGCTTTGGCGATCCCCTTTTCGCGGAGCAGATGCACCGCTTTCTCGACGTCCCCCTGCGTCTCGGCCAGCGCCTTCTTGCAATCCATCATGCCGGCGCCGGTCTTCTCACGCAGTTCTTTGACTTGTTGTGCAGTTATTTCCATTATCCCAATTCCTTACTCTTTACTCCGCGCTCTTTCGCTGCCCGCTCTCTTCTTCAGAGACGTACGTACGGAGCGGCATGGCGCGGTCGGTGTCGATATCGCCGATCCGGGGCATCGAGCCCATGGCGTCAGCGGCGGAATCGACCAGCTCATTAAGCAGGACGCGGATCGACTTGATCGCGTCGTCATTGCCGGCGATCGGAAAGTCGATCGGATCCGGGTCAGCGTTGGTGTCGAGGATGGCGATGATCGGAATGCCAAGTTTACGGCACTCGGCCACCGCGATCTTCTCTTTCTTGGCGTCAACGATCACAACCAGCCCCGGGAGATGGTTCATCTCTTTAATGCCGGAGAGGATCTCGTTGAGCTTTTCGGCTTCGCCGTCCATGCGCGAGCGTTCCTTCTTGGTGAACTTCTCGTAGGTGCCGTCTTCGCGCATCCGCTCGATATCTTTGAGCTTTTTGATCGAGTTTTTGATGGTGTTGAAGTTGGTCAGCATGCCGCCCAACCACCGCTCGGTGACATAAAAGCCGTTACAACGGGGAGCGAGTTCAAGGATGACCTCGCGGGCCTGCTTTTTGGTGCCGACAAAGAGGATCGGACGTCCGGCGGAGACAACCTCGCGGACTTTCTTTTTGGCCTGTTCGAGAGCGTTGATCGTCTTTTGCAGGTCAATGATGTAAATGCCATTGCGAGCCGCGAAAATAAACGGCTTCATCTTGGGGTTCCAGCGACGCGTCTGGTGCCCAAAGTGCACCCCCGCCTCGAGGAACTCGCGCAGTTTCGGTGTGATCATGTGATCCCTTGTGGAGATACTGGTTGTACGTCACCCCGGCGTCATCCCTGTCTGGGTCCCGTAGCGGTGGGACCATCCAGCAGGTCGGCCGGGATTGTTTATTTCCCTCGCCCGAAGGCGAGGGATGGTCATTTTTATCGCTTCGAGTACTGGAAGCGCTTACGAGCTTTCGGGCGGCCGTATTTCTTACGTTCCACCTGGCGCGGATCGCGGGTCATCATGCCTTTCGCGTGAAGCGGCTTGCGAAGATCCGGATTCAGCAGCGTGAGCGCGCGGCTGACCGCCAGACGAATGGCGTCTGCCTGGCCGGCTTTCCCGCCACCGCTGGCGTGGCAGACGATGTCGAGGCGTCCGAGCATCTCAGTCAGAACGAGCGGTCCCTGGGCCAGACTGACCAGCATTTCACGCTGGAGGTAGTCGAGGATCGGGAGTTCATTGACAGTAAATGCCCCTTTGCCCGGGGTCATCTGCACGCGAGCGACCGCTTCTTTGCGCCGTCCCGTTGCTCCAAAATTGTTTTGTTCCATAACCTGGCTTTACTTAAGGTCCAACTTTTCCGGTTTCTGAGCGCGGTGCGGATGTTCCGTACCGGCATAGACGTGCAGTTTCGCGAACTGCTTGCGACCCAGTTTGGTCTTGGGCATCATCCGCCAGACAGCGTGCGAGAATGTATCCTGCGGCTTCTTGCGCATCTGCTCTTCGTAGGTGGTCGCGCGCAATCCGCCCGGATAGCCGGTATAGCGGTAGTACGTCAACTGCTGCGGCTTGCTGGCGCCGCTGACTCGAAGACCCGAAGCGTTTACCGCGATCACGTGGTCGCCGGTGTCAATGTGCGGAGTGAATATCGGTTTGGTCTTGCCACGAAGAACCGAGGCGACCTGAACAGCGGCACGACCAAGTGTCACGCCACCGAGATCCACGATAAACCACCGCCTGTTGGCTGGGTCAATTTTCGGCAAAAATGTCTTCATCTTCTTCCAACCCTAGAGTTTTCCGGGATTTCCCTAAAACAAAAGACCATAAGTATAATGGCCCGACCGCAAATGTCAAGCTGTCCGTCAGACTTTTTTATCCACCGTACAACCTATGGTGACCCATGATTCATAATGTAACGGCATTAGACGCAAAAAGTTAGCGACTTCAGGACCGGATCCGAAAATTGCTGACACAGGCCGGTGCCTGTGTGAACTGCACTCGAACAAGACCCGGCGAGGCTAGCGTATATTGCTTGATACCAACGAGTTAAGAACCTGAGTGGTGATTCGAGATTGGACTGGACTACTTCTTCAAGCGAAGCTTGTAGCGGATATCAAAACGACGCCCGGAGCAGGATCCGCAGGAATGCATCCGCATCCGCTTATGGCGGGGGTACTCGCGGCGGCATTTCGGGCACTCGTAAACGAATTTCGGTGGACGTTGCAGCGACGGATGGTAGGTCGCCTTGATCGATGTACCTACCCGCTCCGCCTCGGCTTTGAATTTCGCGTCATGATAGTAGTGCAGGATGTGGATCATCTCATGCTTCAGCGTATCGACCAACTCATGGGGAAAAAGCTGGTGGTACTTCTGCCCCAGCTTTATCAGCTTTGAACTTGGCGTATAGGAGCCTGCTGAGAGCATCCGCTTGGAGTACTTGATCGTCACCGAGGGAAGTTTGCCACTCCAATAGAGCCAGTTCAGTTCGTCGAAGATGCGATACAGTTCGGCAATCGTTGGCAATGATTGGCCCGGCAGCTTGACGGGCGGAGTCACGATCGGCAATGGGCGGGCGGCATCCTGGAGGATCTTGGTATAAAGGGTCGCCGGCGCGGGCGGCCTTAATGTTTCATGTTGAAACAAGTCGTAATTCAGCGATATCGCTCGTAGCCTGGTCTTCTTCTGCTTCATACCGGTACTGTCAGACACCTCCCGTTACCCCAATTATCGGCATATGTAATAGTCGATTCCAGTCGTCTATTTCCGGATCACAGTGCCGGCCTGGATTCATTCCGGTTCCCGGCCGCCCGGGCGGATGCCGCGATCGGTGATATATCCGGTGATCAAGTCAAATGGGGTAACGTCGAAAGCGGGGTTGTACACCCTGACATTCTCCGGGGCTGTCTGCCTGCCGAAACCATTGATGATCTCCCCCGCCCCTCTTTCCTCAATAATGATGGCCGCACCGTCCGGCGTGTTGTCATCAAAGGTGGAATAAGGGGCGGCGACATAAAACGGGATGTTGTGATGCGCCGCCAGGACGGCGACAGAATAGGTGCCGATCTTGTTGGCGGCATCGCCATTCTTCGCGATCCGATCCGCGCCGACAAAACAGGAGGAGATCTTCTTTTGCTTCATCAACATGCCTGCCATATTGTCGGAAATGAGGGTGACATCGATCCCTGCCTGTTGAAGCTCCCAGGCGGTTAAGCGGGCCCCTTGAAGGAGCGGACGGGTTTCATCGGCGTAAACCGCGATCCGCTTTCCTTGTTCATGCGCGGTATAGATCGCGCCAAGCGCGGTGCCGATCCCGCCGGTGGCGAGCGCGCCGGTATTGCAGTGGGTCAGGATGATGTCGCCGTCATTAATTAGACTCGCGCCGTATTCGCCGATCCTTCGGCAGAGTTCGCGATCTTCGTCATGAATCACTTCCGCTTCCTTCCAGAGAAGCGAAGTAATAGTTTCAGGTGATGATGCCTTCGATGCCTCCACTTTGGCAACCAGCCGGTCGATCGCCCACATAAGATTGACCGCGGTTGGGCGAGCGCTCTTAATCTCGCCGGCCAGCTGATGAAAAATCTCGCGATTGTACTTCGATTGTTGACCCGCGGCCATGGCCAGCGCATACGCGGCGGCGATGCCGATCGCCGGCGCTCCCCGAACCTCCAGCCTTTTAATGGCAACGATCACGTCGCGATAGTCGGTCAATTCTCTGTAGATGACCTCGGTGGGGAGTCTGGTCTGGTCGAGGAGTCGAACTCCATCGCCGACCCGGGCGATCGACTGTATCTGCATGTTAAACTGGTCGTTCCTTCTGGTCAGCCTTTCGCCGGCTGACTGTAGATAAACCGCTTGATCTTCTTGGTCGAGGTTTTCTCAAACTCCTGAAGAGTCACCTCGAACCCCGCAATGCGCTTGTAATCGGCGACATGCTGGTTGATCTGCCTCACCACTTCGCCCAGCACGTCATTGACCTTCGCCAGGTCAGGATGCGCCGGATCAATGCCGTACTCAAGTTTGAACTGCTCCAGATCGGGAAAGATCATCGCGCGAACTTCCTCCCCCTGCTTAGCGTCTTTTTTCCGTCCGAAAACCAGCGCCTCTGTAACATACGGCGACCCGAGAAGTTTTTCCTCGAGTTCCTCCGGATAGATATTTTTCCCGGCCGCGGAGATGATCAGGTTTTTGCGCCGCCCGGTGATCCAGAGATGGCCGTTCCTAAATCTTCCCAGGTCGCCGGTATGGAGCCAGCCACTGGCGAGCAGCTCGGCGGAAAGTTCCGGGTTGCGCAGATAACCCGGCGTAACGGAATCCCCGCGCACCAGGATCTCGCCGACGCCTGACTCGTCCGGCTGGTCGATCCTGACCTCGAGCTTGCCGATCGGCGAGCCGACCGAACCGAACTGGATATTATCGGGGCGATTGACCGAGATCACCGGGGAAGCTTCGGTCATGCCGTATCCCTGCAGGAAATCGATCCCGATCAGGTTGAAGAAGCGCGCGATCGATGGCGGAAGTGGCGCGCCGCCGGATACCAGCATGCGCAACGTATGCAACCCCGCACGCTTCCGCAGGGATCGGAACAATGTTCTGCCCCAACGCATCTGACCTACTTTCCAGCCGAGAGATGAGACAAAATAAATGGTCTTGAACAGGAGCCGCCGGTGCAACGGCGCCTCCTGAATCCGCCTCATGATAGTAGCGTGCATTTTCTCATAGAGCAACGGAACGCCGCACATGATCGAGACGGAATTAAGCGCGAGATCTTCAAGAATTTCTTTCGACTTCAGTGACCGCGCGTAAACGACCGTACAACCGGACATTAACGGGGTCAGGAATCCGCAGGTAGCCTCAAAAGTATGATGCAACGGCAACACCGAGAGAAAAACATCTTGGGTACCGAACTCCAGCGCCAGTTCTACATCGGAGAGATTACAGAGCAGATTTCGATGGGTCAATTGAACCGTCTTGGGCGCGCCGGTGGTCCCCGACGTGTAGATCAAGACCGCGAGGTCACATGCCGGCGAAGCAAAGGTCAAAAGCGGCTCACGCTGAAGTTGCCGCCAGCTCTTGGTCGAATCCGGCTCAAAGGAGAACTGACGAACCGCCGGAAACAGATCACGGATGGTCTGCTCAAATCTTCCGGAGAGAAAGATAACGTCGAGCTTGGCGTCGGAGACGATGTAGGCTATCTCTGTCGATTTGTAGTTGGCATCGATCGGCACGACTGTTTTTCCCGCCGCGAGGATCGCCAGATACGCGATCGGCCACTCGGGTCGATTCTCCGATAACAGTCCGACATAGTGCGACGCGGCGTACTCAGGAGC
>JAMPYH010000105.1 GCA_023700785.1 Candidatus Zixiibacteriota bacterium | reverse complement strand
CCGGCAAAGCGAACGAGATCGTGCGGGACGCGGTCAACCAATACCTTGCCGACCGAGTCGAATTGACGCTCAAGCCGATCTTCGCGGACAGTTACCAGGAGTCGCTTGATCTGGCCAACCGGGCGTTGGATGATTTGTTCGCCACCAAGTTGACAAACCTTGACGATGACGGTCGTCGGGCAGTCAAACGGCTGGTGACCAAATTGATCGGTCACTCGTCGTTTCAGCCGATAAAAATGCTCTCCGACCGACTGGCGACACAGGCCGAACTAACGATCACCGAGTTGACATCGGCTCGGAAGGAAGCGGTATGACCCGTCTGACCATAGGCTCCCGCGGTTCCGATCTCGCACTCTACCAGGCCAATTTCATCCGCTCGATCCTCGAGCGGGAACACGGGTGCGAAGTCGAGATCAGGATCATCAAGACCGCCGGTGATAAAATAGATAATGTCTCGTTCGAGCAAATGGAGGGGAAAGGGTTCTTCACGAAAGAACTCGAGGATGCCCTGCTCGCCCGCGAGATCGATCTCGCGGTGCATTCGCTGAAGGATCTGATGACCTCGATGCCGACCGGCCTGAAACTTGGCGCGGTCGGCTATCGTGCGGACAGGCGCGAACTGCTGTTGATCCGCAAGGAATCGGTATCAGGTGACGGTCTGCTTCCGGTCAGAGCGGGAGGCGTGATCGGCACTTCGGCGGCCCGGCGCAAGGGGCAGGTCGCGTTTCACAACCCATCGCTGAAAGTCGCCGACCTTCGCGGCAATGTCCCGACCCGGGTGGCGAAACTTCGCGAGGGAAAATATGACGCGATCCTTCTCGCCTCGGCGGGCGTGACGCGATTGAATCTCGACCTCTCCGATCTGCAGGTCATCGCGCTTGACCCGGAGCAATTTCTCCCTGCTCCGGCGCAGGGGATATTGGGTATCCAGATCCGCGACAATGATCCGCGGGTGGGATCAGTGATCTCCAAACTTGGCTCAGCCGCGGCGATGCGAGAGGCGATGTTGGAGCGGGGACTTCTGGCCCGCTTCGACTCCGGATGCTCGCTCCCGCTCGGCGTTTTTTCTGAAGTACGCGGCGACCAACTCCGCCTCAAAGCGGCGCTGGCGACTCGCGATGGTGACCAATGGACAGGCATGAAACGTACAGACATTACCGGGACAGATGTCGATGGCGTCATCAGCGAAGCGTACGACGCTTTGCAAGGTAGCCCGGTATGTCCCGCTTAGCGGTCACCCGAACCTCCGGACAATTGTCTGACCTGAAGTCACGGGCCGCGACGCGCGGGATCGAAATTCTGCCGTTGCCGCTTATCGCCATCCACGACACTCCATTCGACTGGCCGCGCTCGATCCCGATCGACAGGGTTGATTGGGTCTTTTTCACCAGCGCGAACGGCGTTACGTCGTTTATGCATCGACTGGATGCCCTCGGGATACGTCTCCCTTATACGACTCGATTCGCGGTGGTAGGAACCAAGACCGCGCGGGCGCTGGAGCAGAACGGCCGCCAGGTGAGTTTCATCCCTTCCGACTCGTACGGCCAGCTGCTGTTTGAGGAATTCGACGATCATGAACTGAAGTCAGGACAGATCTTGATATATGCCCGGGGCCGCGAAGTGAACTACGACCCGGAGCCGCTCTTCTCCGAGCGGCCGGTGACGTATGGCGGCATTATCTGCTATGAGACGTTAGCCCAGCCGGTGGTTGAATCCGATGTGCGCCGTCTGACCAAAGAAGATTTCATTCTCTTTACCGCGCCGTCCACAGTCGATTCGTACGCGCGACAATTCGGCCGACCGATCGCGAGACCGATCGCCATCGGCCGCTCGACCGCCGCGCAGATGAATCAATACGGATGGTTCGGCTTTATAACCATGAAGCGCTCTGACATTGACACCATTCTGGAGTATCTCTAATGGAACAGATGTACCGCCCGCGCCGCTTGCGCCGCACGCCGGTTATCCGCGAACTGGTCGCGGAGCATACCTTTAGCGGGAACGGGTTGATCCAGCCCTATTTTGTCACCGACGGTGCCGGCATCCGCGAAGAGATCAAGGGACTCCCCGGCATCGACCGCGAATCAGTGGATAAACTGGTGGAGACGGTGTCGCACGATCTCGCGCTCGGCATCAACAAGATCATGCTGTTCGGCGTCACCGACCGGAAGGATGTCATGGCGTCAACAGCGCATGATGAGGCGAATCCGGTCATCGTTGCCACCAAGGCGCTGAAAGATAAGTTTGGCGACTCGCTGTTTGTCGGCGCGGATGTTTGCCTGTGCGCCTACACCGATACCGGTCACTGCGGCGTGACGATCAACGGCGAGATCGACAACGACGCGTCAGTGGACGTACTTGCTGATATGGCGCTCGCGCTGGCTCAGGCCGGGTGCGACTGTGTCGCGCCGTCGGACATGATGGATGGCCGGGTGGTCGGGATCCGCGACGCGCTGGAGGGAAATGGATATGTCAATACGCTGATCATGGCCTACACCGCCAAGTACGCGTCGGCCTATTACGGACCTTTCCGTGAGGCGGCCAAATCGGCTCCCGGCAAGGGAGATCGCAAAGGTTATCAAATGGATTTTCGTAACCGCACGGAGGCGCTGCGCGAGTTGACGCTCGATGACGAAGAGGGAGCGGATATCGTCATGGTCAAACCTGCGCTGGCATATTTGGATATTATCGCCGACTTTCGACAGCAGAGCAGATTGCCGGTCGCCGCATATAATGTCTCTGGTGAATATACGATGGTAAAATTGCTGGCGCAGGCCGGCCTGGCGGATGAAAAAACGATGGTACTCGAGAACCTGACCGCGATCCAGCGCGCGGGAGCATCGATCATCCTGACATACCATTTGCGCGATATCCTGAAGAACGGATGGCATAATGCATAAGACAGAAAAGTCGCAGCAATTGCTGGCGCTCGCGAACCGGGTAATTCCGGGCGGGGTGAACTCACCGGTACGCGCGTTCAAATCGGTCGGCGGGGTGCCGCGCTTTATTGACAGGGGCGAAGGATCGCACCTGTACGATGCCGACGGCAATAAGTATCTCGACTTTTGTTGTTCCTGGGGTCCACTGATCCTCGGGCATGCCGACCCGGATGTGGTCGCCGCGGTCAAGGCGCAGGTGGAGCGCGGGATGACCTACGGCGCCACCACCGAATTGGAGTTCCAGCTTGCCGAGTTTATTGCCGGCCAGGTTGACGCTGTCGAAAAGATTCGGTTTGTCTCGTCGGGAACCGAAGCGGTGATGTCGGCAATACGGCTGGCGCGCGGCTTTACCAAGCGTGACCTGATTCTCAAGTTCGAAGGATGTTATCACGGCCATTCTGATTACTTGTTGGTAAAGGCCGGTTCGGGCCTGGTGACATTCGGCAACCCATCCTCGGCAGGCGTGCCGGATGCCATCACCGCGCAGACGGCGGTACTTCCGCTGGACGACGAAGACGCGCTCGAGAAGTTCTTCGCCCATTATGGCGACAAACTCGCCGCGGTGATAATCGAGGGAATCCCGGCCAATAATGGTTTGCTGATCCAGCGGCATGACTACATGCGGCTTCTTCGAGCACTGGCTGAGAAACATGGCGCTCTGTTGATACTCGACGAAGTAATTACCGGCTTCCGACTCGGCATGGGCGGCGCAGCGACATACTATGGGATTCGCCCCGACCTGGTCACATACGGCAAGATCATCGGCGGCGGAATGCCGGTGGGCGCGTTCGGCGGACGCGCGGATGTGATGGATATGCTTTCGCCGGTCGGTCCGGTCTATCAGGCCGGGACGCTTTCAGGAAATCCAGTCGCGATGGTCGCCGGTTTGACAACGCTCAGGAAATTGGCGGATGGCCGGATCCACTCGCAACTTGAGGAACGAAACCGCCGCTTTGTCTCCAGCATGATGAGCCATCTCTCCGGAAGCGCGGTCAATATCGCGGGCGTGGCGTCGATCTACTGGATCGTTTTTCAACGGGACCTCCCCCGCGCGGCACAGACGATCCTCGCCGACGGTATCGCTCACTATAATAGAATGCACGCGGGGATCCTCGAGGCCGGTCTCTACCTGCCGCCTTCGGGTTACGAGGTTTGCTTCCTCTCCGCTGCGCATACCGACGACCAGCTCGCCGAGGCCGCGACCATTCTCGCGAAGGCGATAAAGAAAGAAGCGCACGCATGGGGATGATCGACAGCAATTTTATCGACGCTTGCTACGGCAACAACCGCGGCACGATCCCGATCTGGATCATGCGGCAGGCGGGTCGCTATCTCCCGGAATACCGGGCGATCCGCGAGAAGGTGAGCTTTGAGGACCTCTGCAGGTCGCCGAAACTGATCGCCGAAGTTGTCCGCCAGCCGGTTCATCGGTTCGGCCTCGATGCCGCGATCCTTTTCTCGGATATCCTGACTGTTCTCGAGCCAATGGGGATGCAGGTCAGTTTTCCCGATGGCGGCCCGAAGCTGGCCAACCCGATCACTTCGCCGGATGATGTGAGGCGGTTACAGGACATTGATGTTGACAAGTCTCTTTCATTCGTCGCGGACGCGTACGGCGAGATACGGAAAGTGCTGCCCGATACGCCGGTGATCGGCTTTGCCGGTTCGCCGTTCACGCTGATGTGCTATATGATCCAGGGGAAAGGTTCGAACAATTTCGACAAGCCCAAGCAGTTCCTGCACAAATTTCCCGCGGCGGCGGAAGAACTGGTGAACCTGCTTCAATCCGTAGTATCCAAATATCTCGCGATGCAGATCAAGGCCGGCGCCAACGCGGTCCAGATCTTCGACAGTTGGGGCGGAATCCTCTCCAAAGATGACTACCTGGATTGGTCGGCGCGCCCGGTCAACGCGATCTTCAGGTCGCTCGAGACGTATGAAGTACCGCGAATACTCTTTGTCAATAACATCGCGCCATATCTGGATATTCTCAAGACGGTCGATTGCGAAGCGGTCGGCGTGGATTACCGGACCGATATCGCCGATGTAGCCGCGGCGTTGCCGAACAAGGCGGTACAGGGAAATCTTGATCCCTCGGTGCTGTTTAATACCAGGGAGAGAGTTGTGGAGCGCACGCTTCAGATCCTGGACAGTCTGGAGGATCACCAGAATCTGATTTTTAATCTCGGGCATGGCATTCAACCTGAAACGCCGATAAGCAATGTCGAGGCGGTAGTCGAGACGGTGCATCGGTATCGGAGCTGAAGATGACGTACGAGAGCACCGCGACGACAGTCTCTATCGACCTGCTGAAGAAGTACGACCGACCCGGACCTCGCTATACCAGTTATCCGACCGTCCCGGTCTGGAGCAACACGGTTGGCGCGAGCGATTACCGCCAGGCGCTGGCAAACGCGTCGCGGCGGCAGGATGAGCCGTTCGCGATCTATTGCCATATCCCGTTCTGCAAACGGCGCTGTTATTACTGCGGATGCAATACTGTTATCACCAACAGTCAGCGACGGGTGGAAGACTATATCCGCGCGCTGATGAACGAAGTTGAGAATACCGCCGCGATGATGGGACAACGGAGGAGGATCAGCCAGTTGCATTTCGGCGGAGGGACGCCGAACTACCTGGATTGCCAGGGGATCGCGCAACTGCTTCGGCACATGGATAAGTTTTTCGAGTTCGTGCCGAACGCGGAAAAGTCGATGGAGATCGACCCGCGCGTGACGACAGTCCAACAACTCGAGTTCCTGGCGGCGGCGGGATTTAATCGGATCTCGATGGGCGTGCAGGACTTTGACCTATTGGTGCAGGAAGCATGCGGACGTGTCCAGCCGCTTGAACTGGTCGAGAATCTCCTGTCGCACTGCCGACGTCTCGAGTTCACGGGGATCAATTTTGACCTGATCTACGGGTTGCCGAAGCAAACAGTAGAAGGGTTCAGTAAAACGATTGACGCCGCTATCGCGCTTCGACCGGACAGACTGGCGGTTTACTCTTTCGCCTATCTTCCCAGCTCGTTGGCGCACCAATCCAAGATACTCCCCGAGGATCTCCCCACCACCGGGGTCAAGTATCGACTGTTCGCGACGGCAGTGGAGAAGTTCACCGCCGCCGGTTATCGTCAGATCGGGATGGATCACTTCGCGCTGCCGGAGGATGAACTGACCCGCGCGCAGGCGGATGGCCGGCTGTTCAGAAACTTCATGGGATACACCGTTCAGCATTCGCCGGAGATGGTCGGGTTCGGGATGTCGTCGATCGGTTATATCGATAACGCGTTCTTCCAGAATCACAGCAAACTTGACAGCTACCAGAACGCGATCGCGGAGAATCAATTTGCCACCTATCGCGGCTTGCGCTTGAACGATGACGACCTGCTCCGCCAGTATCTGATTACGCAGTTGATGTGCAATTTCCGGCTCAACTACGAAGATCTTGCCGCGAAGTTCGGAGTGGCTTACAACGACTATTTTGGAACAGAACACAAACAGCTTGGCGTCTTTTTCGACGACGACCTGCTTCGCGAAGACGCGGCCGGTTTGACCATTACGCCGGTCGGGCGGACATTTGTCCGGAATATCGCGATGACCTATGATGCTTACCTGAACGGCAGTCAGGCGGACAAAACGCCGACGTTTTCAAGGACGATCTAATGGTACTTGCCAACGAGAAATATTGCGCGATCCTTCTGGCGATGGGGGGACCGGACTCCATCGACGGAGTGCGGCGATTCCTCTATAACATTTTCTCGGATCGCGCGATCATCCGTCTGCCCGGCGGCCCGCTCCTGCAGAAACCGTTCGCCGCGCTGATCACAACTCTCAGGCGCAAAAAGGTCGAGCAGCATTATGGGCTAATCGGCGGCGGTTCTCCGCTGTTGAAATGGACCGAAGCTCAGGCAACACACCTTGAACGGATCATGCGGTCCACAGAACCCGAGTTTCGCGCGTATGTCGGGATGCGGTATTACCAGCCATTCATTGACAGCGCGATCCGACAGGCGGTCGCGGACGGATTCCGCAGGATCTGCTTTGTCCCGATGTATCCGCAGTATTGCCGCGCCACCACCGGATCGTCGTTCGAGTCGGCCGGCAAAACGCTCAACGCGCTAAACGGCATCGAGACCAGTTTTGTGAAAGACTATCACCAGGATCCGGCATACATCGGACTGCTTCGGAGATATATCGCTGACCATATCCGGGCGGACGAAACGCTGCTTTTTTCCGCGCACTCCATCCCGCAGAAGTTCGTCGATGACGGCGATCCCTATGTGGAGCAAGTGAAGCGCGCCGCTCTGCTCGCCGCCGGCGACCGAAAGTACTACCTGTCATTCCAGAGTCGCACCGGCCCGGTGCAGTGGGTGGGGCCCGATACAGTCGCGGAAACCAGACGTCTGCTCGCCATGAAAAAAGGCGGCTTGTTTGTCGTGCCGATCAGTTTTGTCTGCGACCATATTGAAACACTGTATGAGATCGATATCGAGTTGAAGGGAATGGTTCCCGCAGAAGATGCCGCCCGTATTCGCCGGATGCCGATGTTCAACGATGACCCCGCGTTTGGACAGATGCTGGCGGGGATTGTCCGCGAGAGAATGACGCAACATGCCGCAGTTTGATATAGTCATAGTCGGTGGCGGCATTTCGGGACTCTCCACCCTGCACTATATCCGCACCCGGAAACCTGAAAGAACTGTCCAACTTATCGAGGCTGACAGAAGGCTGGGCGGGACGATCGGCACTGACCATATCGATGGTTACAGCTTTGATCGGGGGCCGAACGGCTTTCTTGATCGCGAGCCACTGACCCTTCAGTTGTGCGACGAACTTGGCCTGCAGATCGATCTCGAACGGGCCAATCCGAATGTCAGCAATCGGTTTATCCTGCGCGGCGGCAGACTGCGGGAAGTGCCGATGTCTCCTCCCAAGTTTCTTAAGGCGGATATCCTCAGCTGGCCGGGGAAACTCCGTCTGCTCAAAGAGCCATTCGCCGCGAATCGACCCGAAGGAATAGATGAATCTATTTACGATTTCGGCGCTCGGCGCATCGGTCGCGAAGCGGCCGACTACCTGATCCAGCCGATGGTCTCGGGAGTCTTCGGCGGGGTTGCCTCAAAACTTTCGCTCAAATCCTGTTTCCCCGTGATGCGCGAGATGGAAGATGAGTATGGCTCGCTGTTCAAGGCGATGCTCGCGAAAGCGAAAAAGGCGCGGTCCGAGGGAAAGAGATCAGGTGGACCATCCGGCCCCGGCGGCT
>JAMPYH010000104.1 GCA_023700785.1 Candidatus Zixiibacteriota bacterium | reverse complement strand
TGCCCTCGCTTTATTCGGTTGTCCGGCCCATCGCCGAATGTAACAGCGATAAACGAGCGTCTGTTTGTTCGCTTTGTGTTAGAATGGTATAAGAGTCTGGTAGCATGCTCTACTATTAATATAGGGTGAATTCAAACCATCTGACAAGTACTCAGACGATTGCGTTTTCAAGCCCCGGCCCTATATTGAGACTACCTGTACTATTTTGACCCGTAAAAGGATAGCCATATTCAAGCCATGTCACGTTTGCTGCTGATACTTCTGTTGACCCTGGCTGCCGCCGCCCGAGCCGGCTACGAAAAGCAGTACTCGCCGTTTCCGGTCGGCCGATCCGGCCAGCAGTTTACTATGCCATTCTGGGGAGGGATCAACGGCCCCAAACCGTCGCTGGTGGATTTCGACCGCGATGGTCTTGCCGACCTGTTTTTCGGCGATGGCGCGGGAAAGCTGGCCTACTTCCGCAACACCGGCACCCAATCCGCGCCGAACTGGACCCCCGTCACCGAGCGGCTCGGCGGTATCGATATCGGGACCTGGCATCTCTTCGCGGATATCGACGCGGACAACGACCTTGATCTCTTCTGCGATCCGCGCAACGCCAAAGTCGCGTTCTGGCGCAATACCACCGTTGGCGACCGGATCTCGTTCGAGCTTGAAGATACCGCTTTTGCCGGCTTGCTGGTTGGCGCGTTTAATACTCCGGCGTTTGCGGATATCGATGGCGACCTCGATCTCGATTTCTTTTTTGGCGCTCCCAGCGGACTATTGGAGTATTATCGCAACGATGGTACCCCCAGCGCGCCGTCATTTCAGTTCATAACCGACGCTTACGATTCGGTCCTCGCCTTTCCGCGCGGCAACGCCGCGGCGGATATCCAACACGGTTTTTCGGCGCTCCGGTTCGTCGATATCGACACCGATGGCGATCTTGACCTCTTTTACGGGGACTACTTTAATCCCAATCTTTACTACTTCGCCAATCTCGGCACCGCGCAAATATCGGAACTGACTTACCAGACCGAGAATTATCTCGCGGCCCCGACGCCGGGATTCAACCATACGTCGTTTGCCGATCTTGACAACGACAATGATCTTGACCTGATCCTCGGGATCGCCGGCGCCACCGATCTGCATACTCTTCGCTACTATGAGAATGTCGGTAATGACATAGTCGCGACATTTAACCTGACCGACAGCAATGTCATCCGGACAGTCGATGTCGGCTCCGGCGCGGTCCCGACCTTCGGCGACCTCGACAACGACGGCGACCAGGATCTGCTTATCGGCGGTTCGACCGGCCGCGTAACCTACTATGAAAACACCGGTACCGCGGCCGCTCCGGCATACCAGCATGTTACTGACACATTCAAGAACATCTCCACTCTTCTTTTTTCAGCTCCTGCGCTGGTGGATTGGGACAGCGACGACGATCTCGACCTGCTGATCGGCACCAATGCCGGAAGAGTCGAGTTTTGGCGCAACGACGGTTCGGCGTCGAGTTTCGAACCGGTCAAGATCGACGCTCAACTGGGCGGTATCAAAGTTGACCAGCTCGCGATACCGGTTCCTGTTGATCTTAATAACGATGGCTTGCTTGATCTTCTGGTGGGGGAGTGGGACTTTAACAGCCGGGCGAACATCCGGCTCTACGCCAACACCGGGACAGTTGGCGCTCCGGTCCTGACCGCGCATACCGCGACCTTGCTCCCTATTGATACGTCGCGCGCCTTTGCGGTACCGTCGATCCTGGATTGGGATGGTGACGGCCGCACCGACTTGATCCTGGGTGGAAATAATATCGGGCTGAAACTCTTTCGTAATACCGCCGCATTCGGTGCTTTCCCCGATTCGCTCACTCTGCTCGCTCAGTCAACCGAGCTTCCGGGTGCTGATGACGGCACCCGAACCATCGTGCGACCTGTTGATATCGACTCGGACGGAGATCTCGATCTGTTTACCGGCGAGGGGGATGGCGGGCTGAACTTCTATCTCGACGACGGGATCTGCTGTGTTGGCGTGCGTGGGAATGTCAACGTGAGCCCGGATGATCTGGTTGATCTGAGCGACCTGTCGCGCCTCATTAATTACCTGATGCCGCCCGGAGCGCCGGCTGACCTTGGCTGTCCAAGCGAAGCAGACCTGTTTGAGATCAGCCGCGCGACTGTCGATCTGGGTGATCTGATCTATTTGATCAATTTTCTGACCAGCGCAATCCCACTGCCCGATTGCCGCTAAGCCGCGCTAATGACCCGCGTGGTAATGCGCCATGTAGGGATTTTTCCCCACTAACAGCGAATCGACTTTATTGAATGTCTGGGTGTCGATCACATAGACCCGCCCGCGTTCGCCCGGCACATTTACGCACGCGACATACGCGCGGCTGTCATCATCGGAGATATTGACGCCGAAGGACATCGGTGTGCCGAACGGAATATTCGCCAATACCGCCTTGGTCGTCGGGTCTATCACTACCACCGAGTTCCCCCACTGCGTCGTGACCCAGAGCTGGGAATCATCGGACGTAAGGTCCATCAGCGTCGGTCCCGCGAAATTTCCCCCCGCCTGCCGGGAATTGTCAAACGGGATCATGATCGAATCCACTACTGAGTCCGCCGCGATATCCCAAACTCTCACTTGATTGGCGTTGCTGTCGAGGCAGGCGATATACAACAGTGAATCCTTTGAATCTATCGCCAGACCATACGGGCCGTATTTCGGGATTCCCGGGGTCGAAGGATCCGCTTCGTTGAGCGACTTGATCTCGACATTATCATTCGATGTCGTCACGATCGTCAGGTCATCCGTGAAGCGGTTGCAGGCGTACACTTTTGATCCATCGTTGGTCACTTTGACATCATGCGTCCCCGAGCCGGATTGCAGAGTATTGGACAGCATGTCCATCGTGTTCAAGTTTAATTTGATCAGGTTGCCGGCGTTTGGCGCGGCGGTGAAGTCCGCTACCCAGCCGACCGTGCCATTCAGCGAAACCGCTATGGACGTTGGTACCACATCTCCGGGGATGGTGACCGAATCAACCAGCGCACCTGTTTCGTGCTCAAACTTGGCGATTCTCCCCGGACTATTTCTTCCCACGACGTAGAAGTAGGTGTGATCAGGAGAGAACTCTATGTGATGTGGCTTCGGAACCAGCGAGCCCATCGAGTCAGTTTGGGCTCCCGTCTTGGAGTCAAAAACCCAGATAGTGCCGTCTTCCTGATTCAGGACGTAGATGAATCCCTCGGGGCCGATATCCGGTCGGAGCGGACTTGAGGGCCGCTCCTCGTTGCATCCGGCACTCAGCAGGAGTATCCCCAGCGTGATCATCAAAACCTGTTTCATCTGAATCCTTTCCGTGAAAGCAGCGAGGTCTGACTATCGGCCCGAACACCGGCTCGGTGAGGCATCGAAAGGTGGCCCGGTCGGCGATCCAACGTGGACTTCGTATCTCGACAAATATGTCGGCGCTCTGTTTCCAAGTCAAGCCCATTTGCCCCGCTCTGCTGAACCTGATTTGATAATTGACACTGCCGCCGGTTTCCGGCATGTTATCTCTCGATTCGGGAGCGACAGGACGACACTGCCGAATACCGACAGTTGATTTGCCCAAAAGGAGTCTATGATGAAATATGCCCGGCTGTTGTTTATTGGTTCACTGCTCACCCTGCTGATCGGGTGCGGTTCCACGGGAACCGACACGGTCAAGGTCGCGCTGGTCTGTCCGTTGACCGGCGATGACGCCGCCCATGGACAGGGGATGAAGCGGGCATTTATCATGGCGATCGAGGATGCCAACGCGCAGAAGAAACTTGGCGGGATAACCATCGAAGCGCTCCCGTTTGATGATCGATCAGATCCGAAGGAAGCCGTGACGGTCGCCAACCAGGTGATCTCCGACCGCGGCATCATCGGGATCGTGGGGCATCTCAATTCCGGCTGTTCTATTCCCGCCAGCCAGGTGTACGCCAAACGAAACCTGGTGCAGATCACACCGGCGTCCACGAACCCGAAACTGACCCAGCAAGGTCTAAAGAACGTGTTCCGCGTCTGCGGGACCGACGATGTTCAGGGGAGCTTTGGCGCGAACTACGTTTTCGATACACTCGGCTTCACCAAGGTGGCGGTTATTCATGACAAGACCGCCTACGGTCAGGGACTAGCCGAAGAGTTCCAGAAACAGTACCTGGCGATCGGCGGCACTGTAACCTCCTTTGACGGGATCGATCGCGGCGAGAAAGATTTCAAGGCGCTGCTGACCCGGGTCAAGGAAGGTGAACCGCAGCTGGTCTATTACGGCGGCCTGTATGCCGAGGCCGGCCTGCTTTCCAAGCAGTCCAAAGAACTCGGCCTGGCTGTGCCCCTTATGGGCGGCGACGGCATTTTTACCAACGAATTCGCCCGCATTGCCGGCTCCGCCTCGGAAGGCGATTTCGCCTCGATGGTCGGTCTGCCGCCGGTGAAACTGCCACTGGCCAAGGATTTTCTCGCCCGCTACGCCCAGCGCTGGCCCGGCGAGGATGTTGAATCGTATGACGCGCTGACGTACGAAGCGACCATGATCATCCTGGATTCATATGCCAAGTGCGGTATGGATCGCGCCAATCTGATCGATACCATCGCCAGCCTGACCTATAACGGCATTCTCGGCGAAACTTCGTTCGACGCCAATGGGGATACGCGCAACAAAGCGATCTCGGTCAATCGGATCAAGGATGGCCAGTTCGTCTTCTACGAGCACACCGCCGCGGTCCGGTAAGTAGCGTCGATGTTCGCACAGCAGATCATCAACGGCCTGACGCTCGGTTCGATCTACGCGCTGTTCGCGCTGGGATATACCATGGTCTATGGCGTGCTGTTGATGATCAATTTCGCGCACTCCGAGATCTTCATGGTCGGCGCTTATATCGGATTTTTCATCCTCGCGCTGCTGCCGGGGATCCTGCCGCCGATCATTCCGCTCTATTTCCTGATCATTTTTGGTTTCGCGCTCCTGTTCACCGGTGTCCTCGCGGTCGCCGTGGAGAAAATGGCCTATCGGCCGCTTCGACACGCCCCACGTCTCGCCCCGCTGATCTCGGCTATCGGCGTCTCGATATTCCTTCAGAATCTCGTGATGCTCGCGGTCGGCGCGGAATCCAAACCGTATCCCGAGACCTTTGGCGTTGCCCAGTTCGAATTCTCCGGCCTGCATGTCAATTCGCACCAGATCCTGATCTTCACGCTGTCGATCGTTCTTATGGTCGCGTTGCAGCTCTTCATCACACGCACCAGGATGGGGAAGGCGATGCGGGCGGTCGCGCAAAATCATATCGTATCGCAACTGATGGGGATCAACACCAACACCGTTATCGCGGTGACTTTTTTCATCGGCGGCGGCCTCGGCGGCGTGGCCGGTGTGCTCAACGGGCTCTACTACGGCAGTATCAAATACAACATGGGTTTTCTCCCCGGCATCAAAGCATTCACCGCGGCGGTGCTGGGAGGGATCGGCAATATCAAAGGAGCGATGGTCGGCGGCTTCGCGCTCGGCATTCTTGAAGCCCTCTCCGCGGGCTATATCTCATCAGAATACAAGGATGTCATCGCGTTTGTGGTGCTTATCCTTGTCCTGGTCTTTCGTCCGACCGGTATATTCGGCGAAGAAGTGGCGGAGAAGATATGAAACTGCCCCGGCCGATCATCCTTTATGGCACGCTGTTGTTGATAGCGATCGTCGGCCCGCTCCTGCTCCATCTCACCGGCGGCTATTATGCCGTCCATGTCATCGGACTGATCGGCATCTACACCCTCCTCTGTCTCGGCCTGAATATCACCATCGGTTATACCGGTCTGCTCGACCTCGGTTTTATGGCGTTTTACGCCATCGGCGCCTACACCGGGGCTTTGCTCTCAATTGCCGGATTGTCTTTCTGGCTCATTCTCCCGATCACCATCATGGTGGGCGGGGTAGCCAGACTTCTCCTGGGGGCGCCAGTTCTCCGGCTCCGGGGCGACTACCTGGCGATCGTCACGCTCGCGTTCGGCGAGATCACGCGCCTGGTGTTAAACAACAATGACACTATCAGCAACGGCCCCAAAGGTCTGCCGCGCGTTGGCGAAAAGATCCAGTCGATCAGCTTGTTTGGCTTCGAGCTTCGCGATGATATCCACATCTATTTTCTCATTCTCGCGTTTGTGCTGGTCGGTATCCTGGTAAGCTATCGCCTGGAGCATTCACGTCTCGGTCGGGCGCTGGTGGCGATCCGCGAAGATGAACTGGCCGCCGAACTCGCCGGCATCAATGTCGCCCGCACCAAAGCGGTCGCGTTTACCATCTCCGGCATATTCGGCGCTGTGGCGGGCACCATCATGGCACACTGGATCGGGTTCATCTCTCCTGAATCATTCACCTTTATGGAGTCGATCCTGCTGGTCTCGATGATCGTGATCGGCGGCATGGGGAATATCGCGGGAGTTATCCTCGGTGTACTCCTGCTGGTCGGCGCGCCGGAACTGCTTCGCAAGTTTCTCGGCGCTCAGTTTGTCGATTACCGCATGTTGCTCTTCGGCGCGGTGATGATCCTCGCGATCATCTTCCGGCCTCAGGGGATCCTCCCCTCGAAACGCCGCGCTCTTGAATTGAAGTCGGAGAATCCGAAATGACCACGCTGCTCCAGGTGGATAAGGTCTCCAAAAGGTTCGGCGGCCTCAAGGCGCTCACCGACCTGAGTTTGCAGTGTGACCAGAACGAGGTAGTTGGCCTGATCGGTCCCAATGGCGCGGGGAAATCGACCTTTTTTAATGTCGTGACCGGCGTGTATGGACCCGACCACGGCGAAGTGCGATTCAGGGGAGAGCGCGTCAACGGATATTCATCGCACAAGATCGTCGCCGCGGGGATCGCGCGCACCTTCCAGAACCTTCGGCTTTTCCACGGTATGACCGCGCTGGAAAATGTCATGGTGGCGCGTCATTGTCGGACTCGCGCCGAACTCGGCGCGGCGCTCTTTCGGACGCCGACTTTCCGTCGCGAAGAAAGCGAGATATGCGACGCCGGCAGGGAGGCGCTTGAGTTTGTCGGCCTGCTCGCGGCCGGCAATGAACTGGCTAAAAATCTCTCGTACGGTAATCAGCGGAGGCTGGAAATAGCCCGCGCGCTCGCGACCGGACCATCCCTGCTGCTGCTGGATGAACCGACCGCCGGCATGAACCCGCGCGAATGTAATGATCTGATAGACCTTATCCAGAGGATCCGTCAGCGGAACATCGCGGTGATCATCATCGAGCACCGCATGCACGTCGTCATGTCCATCTCCGACCGGGTGGTCGTGTTGGATTACGGAGAGAAGATCGCTGAAGGGATTCCTTCCGAAGTACAGAAGAACCCCAAAGTCATAGAGGCGTATCTCGGCGGGGGATAAAAAGAGCCCCTCAGTTTCCGGCGCCGCCGTGATTTCTCAGTATCTCTTCTATCTGTTCGGGCGTGAACGATGTCAATTGCGTCACCCGCGCCTCGTGCCGAAAGGGCGGTGGGACGACATTGCGCGCCTCCTCCTTGTTGTCCGCCTCCAACATGATCCACGCTTTGTGTTCGCCATCCTCGCAGCCCCAGTCGGCGTTGCGTAGGAAATGTGATCCGGTCTGCAGAAAGACCTGGATCACTCGGGCGCAGGCGACCGTTTCCGCTTCGTGGGGAACTTCAATGAAATACTTGGGCATGGGAAACCTCCACTTCTGCGCCCAATATATCCGGCGATAGTGGACTTCGCAAGCCTTTGTTTAGGTGGGTTACGGCAGAGGCGCACACAAAAAAACGGCAGGCCCGCGCTCGCGTGCGAGTTTGAGCCGCTCTTTGATAGGTCCAGAGCGACCCGATAGTGACGTGTACGGAGTCAATATCGCGAGCGTATGACCTGCCGCTGATGCTTCATCTGTTATCCGCACGGCGGCATTGTGGATACCTTGCGTACATACTATCCGCAGCCCAAAAGTGTACCTCCGGTCGTGAGATAACTGATCAGCATCGAAAGATCGGTCAGATCTATCTGGCCCGACCCGTTCAGGTCGGCTTCCGCCGGGCACTTTGGCGGAACTCCACCGCCTACCATGTACGAGATCAACCGCGAAAGGTCGCTCAGATCGACATGATTCGACGGGTCGGAATCCACGTTCCCCCGACTCCCCAGACAGCAGGGAAGAACATTGATCGTCCCGCCAAACACCCATGTCTTGGCGGTATCGAT
>JAMPYH010000103.1 GCA_023700785.1 Candidatus Zixiibacteriota bacterium | reverse complement strand
GGGCGTACAAACGTCGCCTCGTTCTCTCGGCTTGCTAGTTCAAATGTCTTCGTCTTGAGCGTCACAGTTGCTTTGAAGCGTGCTTTGTAAAATGGTTCAACTTTGCTTCCTACATTCTCCGATGCTTCTACGTCAAAATTCGAGAGCTCAAAATATGCAGGTATCAGAACGGCGAATTGCTTCTCGTAGTCCTTTGTTGAAGGTTTCTTTTCGGAGTCGCCGCAGCCCAAGAGGAACAACGCCACGAGCGCAAACAATCGTAAAGCGTACTTCATTTTGAATCTCCTCAAATGTAGGGGACAATGTTGCATATTCTTGGCTCCGCCCCGGCAGTCTCGCCGCGCTTGATGGCGACGCTTTTAATTGGTCGTGGCGTGCTCCCATAAGTTGTACCACGATCTAAGTTAACTCAATTGTAATCTATGTCAAGTTAGATTGAGATTGAATTGTTTAGAGAGCCCGTGCACTATGGCCGAGCCGACTTAGCGAGTCCCGGCTGGGCATTCACGTGGATCAAACATGCCTTCCCCCCTGTGGATTTCCCCTTGCGTTGCCTGCCGCCGATTGATTACACTGCTGATTATCGTCCGAACTAATCCAGTTTCATAAGAATAATGAGGTTCATACCAATCCCCCAAGGAGGAAGCATGACAAAGTTCGCAACAGCCGTATGTCTGATCCTACTGCTGTCGGCAGCGGCGATACCGGCAGTCGCCAGTGACGCTAACGCGTTTCTTAACGCCAGCGCCTGGCAGGTTGACTACGAGATCACCTTTACCGCGGCATCCCAGGGATCGTACCAGGCGATGTTCGGCCAGTATGAGTACACCACTTCGCTTGAGCGAGTGCTGAACGCATCCACCCTCCTCGACCTGCGGAGCGGCGGCCAGTCGATATCGATGCTTCGCACGGCGGCCGCGCAGGATCCATCGGCTATGTCCGTCGCCGAGGCGCAAAAATTCGCGATGGATATGATGGCTAAGATCGATGTCACCGCCAACTGGATGAGCATGGGACCGACAATCCCGGAAGACGCCACCGACCAGCAGGCGAGGGATGCCGTCATTTCGTTTCAGGAGAGCCAGATGGGAACCGCGCGCCTGAACTACACCGAGGTGATCAAGGGTGATAATCTGGTTAGCGAGATGGGGACCCCCTTCAAATCGTCAGTTCGCACGACCTACAGCGGTTCAGGGAAGGTTCTTCCCGCGGGTCAGATCTCAATGGAAATGGACATTTCGACCAAAAAATACCTGCTGATGATCTCCACCGGATTCACCGACCAGTCGGAAGGTTTGGTGAAGGTCGAAGAAGCAACTCACCAGGAATCGTCAGATTCGCCGCCGGTAGATTCTGTCAAGGAAAGCACCGCGAAGTTGGATCATATTCCGCAACGGATCGAGATCGATGAGCCGACCATGACACAGGGACAGGCGATGCTTCTTGAGGGGACATTCGACCCCGCGCTTGGCAAGATCGTAGGGGAGCATAAGCTCCGGGCGCATTATGAAGGACTCAATGGAAAAACCGACGGTATCGTACTGGTACGTATTACAATGACGCCGCGCGAGTAGGAATCAGCAAGAACCGAAGGATTCGGAAACTAATCTTCCAGGCGCATTTTGCGCAAAAAGGCGGTCCAGCGGGAGTCACTGTGTAACTGGTCAAACACCGGCTCTACTTTCACAAACTGGAGCCCCGGATCTCGCTGTTTATACGAGGTCTCGAGCCAGTCAAAGGCAGGCTCGATCTCGCCCCGGCACGCATAGACCGCCGCGATCTGGTAGGCGGCGTCATCACGGTAATTATCTATAAGCCGCTGTAACGCCTGATCGGATTCAGCCTGTTTCCCCATGCGATGGTAAATGAATCCCTCACCGCACAGCCGGGCAAACGGTTCGGGCTCCCGCTCGAGGACCTTCTGCGCCGCGTCCAGTTTCCCTTGCATCCCGAGTGAAAGGGATAACACCAATCGGGTGACCACGCGTTGCGGGGCCAGTTCAAGCGCTTTCTCCAGTGCCGCTACCGATTCGTCCAGCAAGCCGGCAAGGCGGCAGGTCGAGCCGAGCTGGTGGTACGCCATCGCGCTCAAAGGATCCAGCATCACGGCGCGGCGGTGATACTCCACCCCCTGTTCGACCTGTCCGAGCGCCGCGGCCAAATTCCCGGCGGTGCGCAAAGCGGACGGATGGTTGGGGGCGATCTCAAGAGCCCGCTTATACGACTCCCTGGCGCCATTCCAATCCCAGTCAACGTTGGACTGGATTATCCCCAGCACTACATAGCCGTCGGGCAATGCCGGCTCAAGGGTGATCGCTTTGAGCGCCGACCTGCGCGCTAATTCATATCCGCTCGCGACCGGTATCCAGGAATAGCCGGCTTGAAACGCCTGCGCCCTCCCCAGATCCGCCCAGGCCTGCGCCAGCGATGGTTCCAACTCCAGCGCCCGCTCGTAATAGGCGACTCCTTTTGCGATATCTTCGCGCGTGAATCTCTCCGTAAAGAATTTCCCCTGGAGATACAGCCGATATGCCTCTGTATCCTCGCCTCTCCCCTTGGCGGCATCCTGCACATCCGCGCGAGCGTCACCGCTCGCTTTCGAGTTGACCGACTCGCCGAGCAGCGTCGTGCGGAGTTCCTTCACCACCGACTGCGCGATATCATCCTGGAGCGCGAAGATATCATCCAGCGTCCGGTCGTATGTCTCCGACCAGAGATGGAATCCATCCGAAACTTTCACCAATTGCACCGTCACCCGGACGCGATTCCCCGCCTTCCGCACAGAGCCTTCAAGCAGGGTCGCGACATTCAATTTCTGCCCGATAACCGCCAGGTCTTCGTTTTTTCCCTTGAAGTGAAACGACGATGTCCGCGCGGCGACCCGCAACCCTCGCACTTTGGCCAGCACATTCAGCAATTCGTCGGCGAGACCGTCGGAGAAGTATTCATCCTCTTCGTCGCGGCTCCGATTCACGAACGGCAGTACCGCGATCGACGGTGTCTCTTTTGGTACGATCTCCGGTTGCGTTTGAGTGATGCGGGAGACGTGCGAGGTCGGCGAACTTATCTCCCGTTGAACCAACTCCAGCTCATTGCGCACATCTTTGGCGGTCTGGAAACGCCGCTCTCTGTCCTTTTCAAGGCAGCGACTGACGATCCTTTGCAGGTCGCCCGGGATATCGGCGCGGACAGTTTGCAGCGGCGGTGGCGCGTCGCGAAGGATCGCGGAGCCGACATCGGCCGATGTCGCGCCGACAAAAGGACGCTTGCCGGTCGCCAGCTCATAGATGATGATCCCAAGCGCGAAGAGATCAGTGCGAGCATCGACCGGCTCTCCGCGCCACTGCTCCGGCGCCATGTATGGCACAGTGCCGAGCACTTGTCCGGCCACTGAAAGCGGTGATTCCCGTTTTAACGCCTGAGTCGCGCTCTCGCCGGAGTGTGCGCTGTTGGCGCCGCTGTTGATCTCCTGGCGGGCCAGCCCGAAATCGAGCACTTTCAGTCTCCCCTCGCGGGTCACCATGACATTCGCGGGTTTAAGATCGCGGTGCACCACCCCTTTTTCATGGGCCGCGACCAGGGCGTCCGCCAACGGGATGGCGAGATTGAGCACTTTCTCCAGCGGCAAACCGCCCGGCGTCACCAGCAGGTCGAGCCCCTGCCCGACCACCAGCTCCATGGTCAAAAACCTGACGCCGTTGGATTCTTCGATTGAATGCAGGACGACGATATTGGGGTGATTAAGCGCGGCGACCGTCTTTGCCTCCCGCTCGAACCGTGCCAGACGGTCCGGATCGGAGGCAAGGGCCTCGGGAAGTATCTTGATCGCGATTTCGCGGCCCAACCGACTGTCGCGGGCGCGATAGACTTCGCCCATCCCGCCGGAACCTGCCAGCGAGATGATCTCGTAACCGCCAAGGCGTGCGCCGTTCTCAAATTTCAATTTTGGTACTCCACCATGTAAGAAAATACCCAAGGGGGGTCAGCAGGACCCGGTCAGCGCCCATTATAGATATAAGGGGTCAACTATGCAACAGCCATGTATCGGCCAAAGTGCCCCGACAAAACGGCCCAGCAGGCGTCGCCTGCTAGGCCGAAGTTTTGCGGAAAGGCAGCCGCTTGCGCTACTGCGCCGCGTTGGGATCAGGCGGGAACGATGCCGTCATGTTCGGCCAGACATAGTCATGCCAGATCTCGGGAAGATCTGGATTGCGCGAACAGCAGTCTTCGTTCTCCTGTCGGATCCTCCCATTCAAATTCCACTGGGCGTCAAAACTGAAATGGAGTCGTGAAAAGAACTGTTCATCGTAAAGTCCGGAATAGAACGCGAGGTTAAAGAAGTTAATATCCGTTCCGCCACTCCAGAAGACATCTTCCTTGAGCCCTGCGTCGGATACTGCCGCAAACTGGGGCTTCCACGTCCTTGCTACCGGATCGAGCTGACCCTGGAAAAAGAATCCCGCCGGATTTTGCTCCCACAGCCCCGGAAGAAATACCGATTGCGACCAATCGTACTTGATGGAATCTGGAGGATCACTGTCAGGTATGTGATATGTATAGGTCCCCTCCGCGAAACACTCCCCATAGGAATCTTCTGCCGCGGCTATATACAGCGTGTACGTTTGCGGAGGTTGGCCAGGCGCATCCCGAAATTTGTGTACGTCCGCGCGTAAATGCAGATGGATCTCCATCTGAGCTTTCAATGATCCGGCATCATACTTATGGTACGTTATCAGACCGTTCCATTCGGTCAGGTTGACAACATTACTAACCCGACCATCGATCTCAACAGTGACCGGACCGACCGACCCCGCGCCGGTATTGGGAATAAACGCCTGGATGATCCCCGGCTCCCATAATCCGATCGGGAGTTCGGTCCCACCGATTATCAACTTCCCGTCACTCCCGGGGTTACTTCCAAAATAGCCGTTCATTTCAAGGGTATCCTGGTGCTCGAGTACCGCCATGAAGCGGATGCTTGGGGCAAGCAACTCAAAGCTCCCCTGCAATTTCGTAACAATAAGTTTGGATCCGTTGGATGGGTCAGTGTCGTAGCCGAGATTCTTCATCACCTGCCAAAGTTGCGTGATATCGAAAGGTCGCTGTGGCGGATTCTCTACGGGTGTGAGAGTTGACGCATTGGTACCAAGCATCCGATCGAGTAAGTACTCTCCCGCTTTATTAGCTGGGGGGTCGGTCACGTTTAGGGTCCAGGCAGCATAAACCGAGGCTCCAGCCAAGGTGAATCCCTGTTTTAGGGAAACTCGGTCGCTCTCGCATGCGTTGATGAGGACAAAGCTGTGCTGTGCAAAACTCATGTACTGACCTACGAACTTGCCGGTGAACGCGTACCGCCAGTGTGAGACGCAAGTTCCGGAACCGGGATGACGGTCTTTCATTTTCATGTAAACTAGTTCTGCCGCATCGAGCATAGAGTCGTACGCAGCCTCGCCGGAGATCGTGCAAAGTGTACTGGTCCAAATTGCCGAGATCAAAGCGTTTCCTCGCGACTTACCAGTCCCGCAATGTGCATCTATGTAAAAAACACCATCGCCCGAGGCAGTGCTCAGCGTGGCAACAGTACCACTCGACGATGTCATAGAGTAGTTGCGGCTCCCTAGCAGCGACTGGGCCTTTGTAGTCCCAACGGTGAAACATGGCACTCCCAGCGTACTGATCACACGGGCTTGCAAGGACTGCGGAAGCTCAAAAGTGGACGCCGCCTGCGCGACCGCGCGTTTCTCCAGCGACCTGACCGCCGCATCCCAATCCTCAAAACGTCGCTTTGGCGGTACATAGCCGGCGGGGACTTCTGTCTCCGCGGGTATGTATATTCCTGACTCCTCCGCGCCTATCGACCCGGTGGGCTCCCGATTGTTCGGGATCATCAGGACCCGGCCGTCTATGAATCGCGCCCAAACCGAGACTCCTTCTCTCCCGGCCTCCTCATACTCGCCACGGCTGTTGAAGTACGAAACAAGCGCGGTTGCCATTGAATCGTCGCTCACTCCGGTCAGCGTTGCCTCGACCGAGTCAATACTCGCGAGCAACAACATCCGTTGGTCGTCCGTTATCTGGCCCGAGTCTGAGGGACATGGCGGGAGAGCCACAGTCGAAGTGGTCAGGTAGCCGATCAACAGAGACAAATCGGAAATATCAACGATACTCTGACCATTGACATTCGCTGCATCCATGCATGGGGGTGTATAGCCTGTAGTGGTCAGATAGAGAACGAGCGCTGAAAGGTCGGACAGGTCGATAATCCCCTGTCCGTTGACATTTCCTCGAACACCTGCGCAGCACCCTTGCGTTGATCGCTCCGAGGCGAAAACGCCTGTCGTCACTCCAGTGGGCACACCGATGAACAGCGTTGCCAGAAGAAATGCGGCAATCGATTGACGAGCCACCATGTCCAGCTCCTTGGTATGTGATCTATTGGCGAATGAGAACTTGTCGAAAGGACTTAGTTGTCGATAATATACAACCTCGCTCTTATTAGTCAATGATATAGTGCCGGATCGCCGCCACCACGACAAAAAAAAAGCCACTCTCCGTTGCCTGCCGGAGAATGGCTCAGAAATCGCCGCCAGGACGGCGGTACGACGGTTAGTTTGTCAATGATCGCAGGTATTCAGCCGCCCGCTCAAGTTCCTCATCCGGCAGCGCGAAACAGACCCGCACCCATTGGTGATTTTGCGGATCATCCACAAAATCATCCGCCGGGACCGCGCCGACCCGGGTCTTCTCGATCAGCTGGTTGACAAACTCCGTCGAGTTCAATGCTGGGAACAGGTGACGGAAATCCGCGATCACATAGTATGACCCTTGCGGATAGACCACGTCCAGCCCCAGCCGCTCCAGCGTCTGCCCGATAAACTGCCGCTTGCGGGAATAGGTCCTCTTGAGGTCGCTGTAAAACGATTCCGGCAACGTGTCGATCGCGTCCGCGACTCCCTGCTGAAGCGGCGCAGGCGCGCAGACATACATATTATCCACCAGGCGAATCGCCTTCTCCATGATCGGTTTCGGCGCGACCATATAGCCGATCCGCCAGCCGGTGATGGCGAACGTCTTCGAGTAGCCGCCGATCGTGATCACCCGGTCTTTCATCTCCGGCAGCGACGCGATCGAAACATGCCGGTGGCCGTCGTACGTCATGTACTGATAGATCTCGTCGGCGACTATCAGAATATCCCGTTCGCGGCAGATCTCGCCGATCCGCTGAAGTTCCTCGGTCGTGAATACTTTCCCCGACGGATTCGACGGCGTGTTCAGGTAGATGAACTTCACATCCTCGGTCAGCGCGTCCTCAAGCTGCTCCCAATTCAGAGACCACTTCGGCATGGCGAGCTGCACATACCGGATATTGGCCTGGTGCCGCAACAGCGCGTTATGAAAATACGGATAGTACGGCGTGAAACTGACGACCGTGTCCCCCGGGTCAAGCAGGGTCGCGCAGATCCCCTCGAACGCGGCCGTACCGCCGCAGGTGATGGCGATCTCCGTCTCCGGATCCGCGTCAATACCGTTGTGCGCTTTCAACTTTTTGGCGATGGCCGCGCGGAGATTCGGCAGACCATACGGGTTGGTGTAGCGATTGACGCCGTTATCCAGCGCGCGATGCGCCGCCTGGAGCACTTCGGCCGGCACCGGAAGCTGGCAGACCCCCTGCCCCAGATTTACACCGGAGACTTTATTGACCCGCAAGGTGATCTCGCGAAGACTCGGCGGTTCGATACTCCCCGCCTGAACTGAAAACGGAACCGACTTAGTGATCGGCATGCTCGATGCTCCTGTCGTTGGCGACATTCGGTGAAATGCTGTTAGTCATCGCGCTCCCTCTCGCCCGGATCCAGCGAGTTCGGACACCGGTCGGGACAGATCCGCGAACGAGCGAATGACCGGATAGCCTCCAGCCTGCTCCGGGTTTCCCGGCCGCAGCGCCTGCAAAACGTGAAATCCAGCCGAAGATGCGGCCTCGAGTTCGGCGGTGATATCGGAGATGAACAGGCACCCTGAAGCTGCCAGTCCAACGCGCGAAACGATCGCGCCGTAACTGGCTGCGTCCCGTTTCGCGCCTGTTTCAGTGTCGAAATAGCCGTCTATAAGTCCGGTCAGGTCGCCATGGTCCGAGTACCTGAAGATCAGCCGCTGGGCCTGAACGCTTCCGGACGAGTAGATATAGATCCGTTTCCCCGCGTTTTTCCACTGCTTTAGCGCAACCGGCACATCGGGGAACAATTCACCCCGCAG
>JAMPYH010000102.1 GCA_023700785.1 Candidatus Zixiibacteriota bacterium | reverse complement strand
GCGCGAATCACGTCATCGAAGTCGTCCGGTTCCCCCAGATCAATCTTATTCACCACGATCAGCGGCTGCTAAGTGCCCAGTGCGGCGGCGATCAGGAATCGATCTATCAAACCGGTCTTGAGAGGCGGGGCGATGACCGACGTCACTATCGCCAGCTGGTCAAGATTCGCGGCGATGATCTGCTTGGTGATATCTTTCCCTTTGGCGGGTCGAAAAAACGATGTCCGCCGCTCCAGTACCTGGTCGATCGCGCCGTTCTGGTTATCAATGCGCGTGACCAGTACATCATCGCCGACAGTAACGGGAGATTCTCTTTCGGTCAGATATTTCACGCGCTGGCGAACTTCGCAGTCCAGATAGGACTTATCCGCCAGGCGCACTTCAAACCGTTTGCCGCGTGTCCCTACAACAATTCCCGGTTCCATACCGGTAAGCTACAGGGAGGTACAACCAGCGGCAAGGAGAAAGGGGAAGCGCGGGAAAGCGGTCAAGGTCACTCGTTTCGGGCATAGGCGATGAAATCAACCAGCGGTGGTGTGGCGCCGGTTCTGCGGATCAATTGCACGATCTGGCCGCGATGGTGACTGCCATGATTGACCAGGTGAGTCGCGATCTCGCGCACACTGTTCTGGTAGGAGACCCCTTTGGTGTTGACGTAGGCAACCCGTCGCTCAAGCCGGGTCGCATCGCAATCGCCAACGTATGACAGCCAATCATGGGTGGACTGATCGATCAGCCGCAGAAGTTCCGGAAACGGGAGCGGCTCCCACAGAGGGAGCGGCCGGACAATACCGTTGACTCGATCCAGCCAAAGCAGCTCCGCTATGACAACATGCGAGAGCAGGACCACGGTCTGCGGGTCGTGGTCAGCGACACCAGGGAGCGCGGTGAAGATCCGCTTGTTGGCCCAGTTGTTGAATTGTAAGAGATCCATCAGATGTTCGCGCATGATTTCGCTCCAACTCGTCCGAGAGTTCCAAACCGGCCTACCCGGATCGGATCGATGGAACCGCTCGGAGTATAATGCCTTGCCGGGGAACAAGGTGCCGGCAGCCCAAACTTTGGTCCGGCCATCCCGTTGTACAAGAGATAATTTGTACTCAGGTACAGGATATATTATCCTTCCGGCATCCGGCAACCAGAATATGGATAGAACTGAGAAATGAAGAACCTGTTAACAAAATTGTTCGGCACCAAGCATGAACGCGACAGCAAAAAGATGCGCCCTTATGTGGACGAGATCAACGCGTTCTTTGAGGAATATCAACAGCTTTCCGACGACCAACTCCGCGCCAAGACCGACGAGTTCCGCAAGCGGCTCGCGGACGGCGAGACCCTTGATGATATCGCCACCGAAGCGTTCGCGGTGGTCAAGGAAGCCTGTCGCCGCCATGTCGGGCACTCCTGGAATGTGGTCGGCTTGCCGACCGTGTGGAATATGGTGCATTTCGATGTCCAGTTGATGGGCGGCATGGTGCTCCACCAGGGGAAGATCTCCGAAATGGCGACGGGTGAAGGGAAAACGCTGGTCGCGACCCTGCCGACCTATCTCAACGCGCTTTCCGGAAAAGGCGTGCATATCGTCACAGTCAACGACTACCTCGCCATGCGCGACCGCGAGTGGATGGGGAAGATATATGAGTTTCTCGGGTTGACGGTCGGCGTGATCCAGAACCAGATGAACAACGCCGAGCGGCGCGCGCAGTACGGGTGCGACGTTACCTTCGGCACCGCCAACGAGTTCGGCTTTGATTATCTCCGCGACAACATGGCGCAACGAGTGGAGGATCGGGTTCACCGCAATTTCAATTACGCCATAATCGACGAGGTTGACTCTATCCTGATCGACGAGGCCCGTACGCCGCTGATCATTTCGGGCGTGGTCGAAGAGTCAAACGTGCATGACCGTTATCGCGAGATGAAATCGACCGTGGACACGCTGGTGCGCAAGCAGACCCAGTTGGTCAACGACATGATCGCCAAAGCCGAGGGATTCATCGCCGAAGGGAAATCCGAGAATGAGTTTGAGGCGGGGACATTGCTGTTATCCGCCCAGCGCGGCGCCCCGAAAAACAAACGGCTGTTAAAACTGCTTAAAGAGCCGGGAATGAAACGGCTGATCACCGATGTCGAGTCATCGTACATGCGCGATAAAAAGCTGCATGAGGTGGACGACCGATTGTTCTATTTCATCGATGAGCGGGAACATACCATCGCGCTGACCGACCGCGGTAACGCGCAGTTCCCGACCGATGTCCAGAAGCTCTTTGAGATACCGGATATTTCGACCTTGTTGTCGGAGCTTGACG
Organism: Candidatus Zixiibacteriota bacterium; assembly: GCA_023700785.1. GTDB lineage: Bacteria > Zixibacteria > MSB-5A5 > GN15 > FEB-12 > FEB-12. Next base: position 6,042 of record JAMPYH010000102.1, on the reverse strand, counting down.
GCCGCGAGGACCTGACGCCGGAGGAGCGGCAGAAGAAGACCGACGAATACTATCGATTGCACGCCGAGCGGTCGGAAAAAGTCCACGCGATCAACCAATTGTTGCGGGCCTATTCGCTCTATGAAAAAGATGTCGAATACGTGATCCAGGACGATAAGGTGATGATCGTCGATGAGTTCACCGGCCGTATCCTTCCCGGCCGCCGCTATTCCGACGGTCTGCACCAGGCGATCGAGGCGAAAGAAGGAGTGCGGATCGAGGCGGAGACGCAGACGCTTGCCACGATCACGCTGCAGAATTATTTCCGCATGTACGAAAAGCTGGCCGGCATGACCGGTACCGCCGAAACCGAGGCGGGTGAGTTCTGGGAGATATACAAGCTGGATGTGTCGGTCATTCCGACCAACCAGGAGTGCATTCGTGACGACCAGGACGATCAGATCTTCCGGACCCGGCGCGAGAAATACAACGCCATCATTGACGAGATCACGGAGAAACATAAAGCCGGCCAGCCGGTACTGGTGGGAACGATCTCGGTCGAAGTATCCGAGACGCTTTCTCGCATGCTCAAACGGCAGGGGATCCCGCACAACGTGCTGAACGCGAAGCAGCACCAGCGCGAGGCGGAGATCGTGGCGAACGCCGGTATGCGCGGCGGAGTGACTATCGCCACCAACATGGCGGGCCGTGGAACCGATATCAAACTGGGCGCGGGGGTCACTGAACTGGGTGGTCTGCATATCATCGGCACCGAGCGGCATGAATCCCGCCGGATCGACCGCCAGTTGCGCGGGCGCGCGGGACGCCAGGGCGATCCCGGTTCGTCGATCTTTTATCTGTCGCTCGAAGATGACCTGATGCGCCTTTTCGGCGGCGACCGTCTCGGCTCGATCATGGATCGGCTTGGGGTGAAGGACGGCGAGGTGATCACGCACCCGATGGTGACTCGCGCGATCGAGCGCGCGCAGAAAAAGGTCGAGACGCAGAACTTCGCCATCCGCAAGCATACGCTGGAATATGACGACGTGATGAATGTCCAGCGGAAGTGGATCTACGAGCGCCGCCTCGCCGCGCTGGAGCGGGAATCGATCAAGGAAGAAGTGGTTGAGCTCATTGAAAACGTGCTCGACAGCTTTATTACCGAGCATTGTCCCGAAAAAGAGTACCCCGAGAACTGGAATATGACCGGCCTGCAGGAGGACCTGCGCAAGACGTTTCTCTTTAATTTCCAGATAGCGCCCGATGACCTGCCAAAAGTAACGGTTGAGTCTCTGCGCCAGACAGTACTTGGCGCGGTGATGAATTTCTATCAGCAGAAAGAGACCGCTTACGGCCCCGAGATCATGCGACAGTTGGAGCGCTACGCGGTGCTGTCCACGATCGACCGCCACTGGCGGGACCATCTGGCGGAGATGGATGAACTTCGCACCGGCATCGGCCTGCGCGCCTACCATGGCGGCATGGGGAAACCTATCGATATCTACAAGCGCGAAGCGTTCAAGATGTTCGAGGAGATGATCGTCGAGATCGATGAAGAGATTGTCAACCTGGTGTACAAACTGCAGGTGAATATCCCCGAACGGTCCAGACAGACACGGCGGGAGCCGTCGATGGTCGCCACGCACGCCGAGACGACCAACATGGGGATGGCGTCAGGCGTGGCCGGCGCGGCTGTCGCAGAATCTGTCGGCGCGGAAGCCAGTCCAATGGCCAGAGCATCGCAGGCAGGGGGGCAAGCGGCGCAGACTGTGCGACGAAACATGCCCAAAGTCGGGCGAAATGATCCCTGTCCTTGCGGAAGCGGGAAAAAATACAAAAAATGTCACGGCGCCGATGAGGCGTAATGACCAAGGCGGCCAATTGGCCGCCTTTTTTTTGCGCGTCGCCGATCTCCGAATATATCTGCTGAGATGGAGGCGTGACAGGCGCAAAGTTGAAGTTCATGCATCCATGTTTCTTGCCGAGCAGGTGGCCGCCATTATTCGGACAAAATAGCTCTATGTTGCTAACTTGCTCCGCTCTCTCCGGCATTAGGCCGTTATCGGACAGATGGTTTTCTCGGTTTCAGAAGTCTATATTTTGTACGTGTGGTCCCGTGGAAGCCGGGATAACTTTCCCTTCCTACTCCACAACCACGACAAGTAACTTCCTGTCACATACTTATTTGTATGGAATAATGGACAAAAAAGCATTTGACAATCCGGTATAAAAAGTGGTTTACTTGTCTGTTATTTCGACGGTCGCGGAATCTTTCTCGCCAGATTCGTTGAATCGTCAGAGAGTTCCTCTCACAGAATTATCACAGCACAGCAAGTGTCGTGGTCTGCCCGGCAGTTTCGATTGAAGCGTTGGGTAGCCGACATGGCAACGCAACCAGCATAGGACGGACAGCATGGATCTTAAACTCAGCACGTCGTTGCAATACGGCTTGTCGGCGCTTGGATATCTCGCGTCCAATCACCATGAACGACCGGTGATGGTGCGCGAGATCTGCCGCGAGTGCGGATTGCCGTATGATTCAACGATGAAAGTCATGCGCCAGCTTACTCGCGCGCGACTGGTCAACGCTCATCGCGGCTCCAAGGGTGGTTTCACCCTGCGGGCGTCCGCCGGTGACATCAGCTTTTTGAAGATCATCGAGGCGATCGAAGGACCGATCGAGACGGGTGACCGCCGCGACGGGAGTGAACTTCAGCCGATCTGCCGGAGCGCGATAGGCGTACTCAACGACGCCCGCTCCGCGGTGGAGCAGGTGTACGGCAAACTGACACTCAAGGAGCTTTCTTCCCGCAAATAGTCAATGTGATAGAATAGAGATCAGGGCAGTCTGGAGTTACGACACTCGAGGCTGCCTTTTCTTTTGGGTGGTGTCTTGAATACTTAACGCTGATCGAGCATCAGGAACGCTTCGGGGAGGCAGTCGATAAGATCACCCGCGATCATCGCCCGTTCAGTGAGCATATCGGCGGCAAAATCCCCCGCCAGACCGTGAAGATAGACCGCGAGAAACGCGGCACGGGTTGCTTCAGCCCCTTGTGCCAGAAAAGCGCCGATCATGCCGGAGAGCACATCTCCCGAGCCGCCGGTCGCCATGCCGGAATTGCCGGTCGGATTGAGATAACATCTCCCCGATGCGTCGGCCACCAAAGTCGGGCTTCCTTTCAGAACAAGAGTCACACGCAAACGCTTCGCGTACGCCACCGCCAGCAAGGCTCTCGCGTTGATCTCGGCGGGGACGGCCTCCCCTGTCAATCGCGCAAACTCTCCGGGATGCGGTGTCAACACCAGCGGAGCTACGCTTTCACGAAATTCAAGTTTATCGAGGGCGGATTCAAACGCGTTGAGGCCGTCAGCGTCGAGGATGGCCGGTTTGTCGAGTTTATTGACCAGTCGGTGCACTAACTCGCGCGTCTCGTGATGTCGCCCGATGCCGGGGCCGATGACGACCGCGTCATGCTCGTCGATATATGCGCGAATTTCGCCGAGTGACCTGAGCGCCAGTGTGCCGCTTCGTTTTACTTCGGGCAGACGCGCGGTGGTTACTTCGGTCAGTTTGATCGCGAGAATTGGCTGCACGGATGCCGGGCATCCAACTTTGACCAGTCCGGTTCCGCTACGCATCGCGGCCAGTCCGGTCAACGCCGCGGCTCCGGTCAGCCCGGTTGAGCCGGCAAGCACGAATAGTTTGCCGAAATCTCCCTTGTGACCGCCCGGCTTGCGCGGCGGCAACCATGCGCGGACAGCGTCTTCGGTGATCAGGTCGATAGTCAGACTCATTTTGTTGATCACGTCATCGGGAATGCCGATCGGGATCACGGCGACACTCTTTCCGGCCAATTCACGACCGGGCGAAAGATACAGGCCGAGCTTCGGGAGCGCTAACGTGCAGGTGTGGCTCGCGTGAACAACCGCGCCCGCGTGAGCGCCGGTGTCGGCGTCCAGACCTGACGGCAGATCGACCGCGACAACCTCTACTCCCTCTTTGGCGTTTCGATTGATGTAGTCGATCATATTCGCGGCGATACCGTTGGGAGAACCGCTAAACCCGGTGCCGAAGACGGCGTCAACAATGATATCCGCGTTGAGATGCTCGGGAAGATCCGTGGGGGACGTGACTTCGCGCATCGGGACCCCGACACGCAGCGCGCGATCAAAATTGAGGCGGGCATCCTCGGACATGGCCGAAGTCGGCCCGAGGTAATAAACAGTCAGGGGAACCTCGGCCTCAAACAGATGTCGCGCGATCACCAGGCCGTCGCCGCCGTTATTCCCTTTGCCGCAGAAAACGGCGACCGACTGGTGAGCCTCGATCTTGAGCGTGGTCAGAATGTAATCAGCGATCCCGCGTCCGGCGTTCTCCATGAGCGTCGAACCGGGGATGGAGTGATGTTCGATCGTCTCGCGGTCGATGGCTCGCATCTGAGCCGCGGTGACCAGCTTCATGCGCGTCCCCTGTTTAGCCGCGTGCCCGGGCAGTCCGTTTCGGCTTCTTCTTCGCGATCGGGCTGTCCAACGCGAATCGTATCGCCGCCAGAACATCCGAGAAGAACTTTATCTGCAACTTCTTCCTGATATCAGGAGGGATCTCGGTAATATCTTTGCGGTTTTCTTCCGGAAGGATGACCGTCTCAATGCCTGCCCGAACAGCGCCGAGCAGTTTTTCTTTAAGGCCGCCGATCGGAAGCAGTTCGCCGCGCAACGTGATCTCGCCGGTCATCGCCAGACATGGCTTGACCGGTCTCCGCGTGAAGACCGACGCAAGACCGACCGCCATGGTGATACCGGCCGACGGACCATCCTTGGGGGTCGCGCCCGCGGGGACATGGATATGGATATCGCGTCCTTCGAATACCTCGGGGCGCAGTCCCAGTTCAAGCGAGTTGGAGCGAATGAACGAAAGCGCCGCCTGCGCGGACTCTTTCATCACATTCCCCAGATGTCCGGTCAGGACGACCGAGTTTTTCCCCTGCATGACGGTCGCTTCGATGAACAGTACATCACCGCCTACCGACGTGTAGGCGAGTCCCGGCACAACGCCGATACGTCCCTGGCGGGCCAGTACTTCGCGGGTGAATCTGCGCGGGCCAAGCAGTTTCGGGACTTCCGTCCTGGTAAGAGTCGATTTCCCCTTAAATCCGGACGCGACCTTCCGCGCGATCTTGCGGGAAAGGGACGCGATCTCGCGCTCGAGATTACGCAGGCCGGATTCACGGGTGTAGTTATCGATCAACGCCTGGATGGCGCTATCCTCGAAGACCAATTCGTTTTTGGACAAGCCGTGATTTTCGATCTGCTTTGGGATCAGATGCTCTCTGGCGATCATCAGTTTTTCATGATCCGTATAACCCGGGATCGTGATCACTTCCATACGATCCAGCAGTACCGGCGGGATCGGGTCGAGCAGGTTCGCCGTGGTGATAAACATCACTTTCGACAGGTCGAACGGCAGATCGAGATAATGATCGGTAAAGGTATCGTTCTGCTCCGGATCAAGCACTTCAAGGAGCGCCGACGCCGGGTCGCCGCGGAAATCGGAGCCGAGCTTGTCGATCTCGTCGAGCATGATCACCGGATTATTGGTGCCGCAGCGGCGCAGCGACTGGATGATCCGTCCGGGGAGCGAGCCAATGTAGGTTCGGCGATGCCCGCGGATCTCGGCCTCATCGCGCATACCGCCGAGCGAAACGCGAACGAATTCGCGGCCCATGGCTCGGGCGATCGATTTGCCGAGCGAGGTCTTCCCTACTCCGGGCGGGCCGACAAAGCATAGGATCGGGCCCTTGATATCAGATTTCAGTTTGCGCACCGCGAGATGTTCGAGGATGCGCTCTTTGACCTTGACCAGATTGTAATGATCCTCGTCGAGCACGCGTTTGGCTTTTTTCAGGTCGAGGAAATCCTTGCTGGTTTTCGCCCAGGGAAGACTCACCAGCCAGTCGAGATACGTTCGCGAGACCGTGTACTCGGCCGACGATGCCGACATGTGCGACAGACGTTCAAGTTCTTTGCGGGCCGCCTGCTCCGCCTGTTGGGGCATCTGGG
>JAMPYH010000101.1 GCA_023700785.1 Candidatus Zixiibacteriota bacterium | reverse complement strand
GGGGAGGTGATCGATGGAACCGATCTGTTTGAGCGGGGTTATACTCTTGAAGTATCCTCCCCGGGTCTTGATCGACCGCTGACGACCGCCCGCGACTTCAGGTTTCGGATCGGTGAGACGGTGAAGATCGGATTTGTTGATCCCAAACGGAAAGCAGTTACGGCCGAGATCATCTCCACGACGGGGGATGCGGTCGTCTTTCGTAACGCGACCGGCGAGTTCACGCTCCCGCTCGTGGAAATAGACAAAGCAAAAATCGTTTTTTGATGGAGTTTCGCTGATGGCTTTCGACATGCTCGAAGCAATGACGATGATCGCCCGTGAGAAGAATATCGATTTCGACGCGGTCGTAGAAACCCTGGAAGCCAGCTTGCTGGCGGCCGCGAAGAAGAAGTATGCCTATACGGACAATATCACGTTCAAATTCGATCGGAACGCGAAAGAGTTGTACATGATCGCCACCAAAAAGGTGGTGAACCAGATCAACGACCCGAATACGGAGATCGCGCTGATCGACGCCAAAGAGCTCGATCCCGAGGCCCAGCAGGGCGACGAGATCGATATCTACCTCGACTACGAGTTCGAGTTTGGGCGGAACGCGATCAACTCGGCCAAGCAGATCCTGATCCAGAAGATCCGCGAGGCGGAACATGAACGGATCTACAACGAGTTCATCGACAAGGTCGGCACCCTGGTGACCGGCGTGGTGCAGCAGATCGACAAAGGAAACGTGATCGTCAATCTGGGTCGCGGCGAAGCGATCCTGCCGATCAAAGAGCAGATCCCGCGCGAGAAGTTCCGCCAGGGAGACCGCATCCGGGCGTACATTCTCGATGTGCAGAAGACCCCGCGCGGGCCGCAGATCATTCTCTCTCGCGTGAACAACGAGTTCCTGCGCGCCCTGTTCGCCCTTGAAGTGCCGGAGATCTACGAAAAGATCATCGAGATCCGCGCCATTGCCCGCGAACCCGGCGAACGCGCCAAGATCGCGGTTTATTCCTCCGATGAACGCATCGACCCGGTCGGCGCCTGTGTCGGTATCAAGGGGGTTCGTGTGCAGTCGATCGTCCGCGAACTGAACAACGAGCGGATCGATATCGTGCCATTCACCTCCAACCCGGAAGTGTTTGTCACTCGCGCGCTGGCGCCCGCCAAAGTGACCGCCATCGATGTATTCGAATCTGAAAAGAAAATGACGGTCGCGGTTGAAGACGAAAAGCTCTCGCTGGCGATCGGCCGCAATGGCCAGAACGCCCGGCTGGCGTCGCGTCTGACCGGATGGAAGGTCAATATCCTCGCCGAATCGGACTACAACGACCAGAAGAAGCGTGAAGCTGAGATGCTCGTGCCGGTTGGTGACCTTGAAGGGATCGGCACCAAGATCCGCGACCGGTTGATCGAGGCGGATATCAGCTCGATCCAGCGCCTGGCCGCGGCATCGGTGGAGACGTTGACCAAGATCGAGGGGATCGGACAAAAGACCGCCGAGACCTTGATCGAGCGCGCCAAGCAGCGCGTGGAAGAACTGGAAGTGGAGCGCGCGGCCGCGGATAAGGCCGAAAAAGAAGCACCCAAAGAAGTGACCATCGATGACAAGCTCGTCGAGAGCGACGTCTTCCACGACGCTAATGACCAGGACGACGACGAAGAAGAAGATGATGATGACGAAGATGAGGACGAGGAAGAGGACGAAGACGACGAGGAAGAGAACAAAGACGAAGAGAAGTCTGACAAGGAGTAGTGGCGCGCAGCGGAGCGTGTAAGGATAGAAGGGGTACGTTGAATAAACGGATATGGCTGATATAACGACAGACCAAAAGCGGATCTACGAACTGGCGAAGGACTACAAGATCTCGTCTCCGGCGATGATGAAGATATTGTCGGATTTGGGTTTTGTGCCCAAGTCGCACATGTCCGTAGCCTCGCCAGAGATGATCTCCGCCGTCGACGGGAAGTTCGCGCAGGAGCGTCAGACCGCCAAGAAAGAGATGGAGGCGAAGACGCAGGCGAAAGAGGCGCGCGAAAAAGCGGCCGCCGCGGCCGCCGCCGGTCCAACCGTCGCTCCCGCGGTGCACCATGCGCCGCGTCCATCTCAGACTATCACGCCGACGCCGATCACGCCCACAGCGACGGCCGTTCCTCCCGTCCCAGGCGCAGCGGTAGCGATCGGCGGGATCAAAGTCAGCGATGGGAGCACACCGGTCGCCGGTTTGATGCGCAAGATCGAGAAGAAGAAAAAGAAGAAAGAGCGTCGTCGCAAAAAAGATCAGCGTGTCGTTGACCAGGTCGAAGTCGCCAAGGCGTTCAAATCGACCATGGCCAACTTGTCCGGGGCGCGGACCAAAAAGCGCTATCACCGCGGACCCGATGATCGCATCGAATCAGAAGCCGGCGACGGCAATGTCGTCGAAGTCAACGAATATATGTCGGTGGCCGAATTGGCGAATCTGCTGGATCATAAGCCCGCGGAAGTGATCGCCAAGCTGTTTGAGATGGGGATGATGGCCACGATCAACCAGCGTCTCGATATGGACACGATCGAGATGGTGGCGTCGGAGTTCGGAGTCGAAGTCAGCCAACGCGCCGAGATCGGCGAGGAGTTCCGCGAGGAGGAACATTCCGAGAACGCGACCAAACGAGCGCCGGTGGTGACGGTAATGGGTCATGTGGACCACGGTAAGACGTCGCTTCTGGATTATATCCGTAAGACAAACGTCGTTGCCGGCGAAGCCGGAGCGATCACGCAGCATATTGGCGCCTACGAAGTCGTCCACAACAATGACCGTATCATCTTTCTCGATACCCCCGGTCACGAGGCCTTTACGGCGATGCGTGCGCGCGGCGCGCATCTGACCGATATCGTCATCCTGGTAGTGGCGGCCGATGAAGCTGTCATGCCCCAGACGCTGGAAGCTATCGACCATGCCCGCGCGGCCAACTCGCCGATCATTGTCGCGATCAATAAGATAGATAAGCCGGGCGCGAACCCGGAAAATGTCCGCACACAGCTGTCCAATCACGGCCTGCTCCCTGAAGACTGGGGCGGCAAAACGATCATGGTCGAAGTCTCGGCGAAACAGGGGATCGGCATTGAAAAACTGCTCGATATGATCCTGCTTCAGGCTGAGATGATGGATCTGCGGGCGGATGCGTTGATCCGCGCCCAGGGTGTGGTTGTGGACTCACGTCTGGAAAAGGGACGCGGCCCGGTCGCGACCGTTCTAATCCAAAAGGGAACCTGCAAGGTCGGCGATCCGATCGTGGCCGGGACATTCTACGGCCGGATCAGAACTCTGCTTAACGACCGCGACAAAAAGATAGATATCGCGCTCCCGTCCACCCCGGCCCAAATTACCGGTTTGAGCGGCGTACCGCAGGCCGGCGACACGTTTATGGCGGTCAAAGATGACGCCGAAGCGAAGGAAGTCGCCACCAAGCGGAGCCAGGTGAAGCGCGAGTATGAATCACGCCGTCCGATGGGACATGTAACCCTTGAGAAAGTGTTCGATCAGATCAAAGAAGGACAGATCAAAGAGGTCCGGTTGATCATCAAAGGCGACGTGGACGGCTCGGTTGAAGTGTTGTCTGACACTCTCGGCAAGATCTCGACCAGCGAGGTAAAGACCAATATCATCCGCCGCGGAGTCGGCGCCATCACCGAATCCGACGTGCTCCTGGCCGCGGCGTCCAACGCGATCATCATCGGATTCCAGGTGCAGCCGGACTCGCGTGCTCGTGAGATCGCCCGGCGCGAAAAGGTCGACGTGCGATCATATGACATCATCTACGAAGCTGAAGATGATGTTCGCAAGGCGCTCGAAGGACTGCTTTCGCCTACGGTCTCCGAACAGTTTGTCGGACAGGCTGAAGTGCGAAACACCTTCCGCGTGCCCAAAGTCGGCCTGATCGCGGGATGTTATGTGAAAGAAGGACGAATCAACCGCAAAGACAAGATCCGGCTCGTTCGCGACGGCAAGGTGATCTACACCGGCGTGATCGCGTCTCTCAGGCGCTTCAAAGATGACGCGCGCGAAGTAAAAGAGGGATTTGAATGCGGTATTGGCATTGAGAACTTTAACGACGTCAAAGTCGGAGATATGATCGAATCGTTCGAGTTGGTCGAAACCGCTCGCACGCTCCAGGCATGACCTTTCGCAGTGCTCGCGAGTATCATCCGTTGGTTTATCTCCGTACAGATGGGACGAACATGCAGGGGAACGAGTCCTCGGACTCGCGCCCTTCATGGCGGTAATGGCAATGAAGAACTTTAAGCGCTCCGATCGTTTGCAGGAACAGATGCTTCGGGATGTCTCAAGCATCCTGGAAGGTCCGCTGCGTGAGCTGGGTGATGGCCTGATGACCTTTACCAAAGTTCGGCTTACGGCCGACCTGCGCACCGCGACCATCTACTATTCCTTCCTGGGAAGCGACGCGGCCCGTCAGCGGTCGGAGTCGTTTTTGGAACGGGAGCGAGGCTGGATCCGGTCCCAGGTCGGACGCAATATGCGGGTGCGCCATATACCGGAGATCGCCTTCAAGTTCGACCCGTCGATCGAGGAGGGGATCCGCATCGAACAGCTATTTGAGCAGATCAGGAATGAAGGCAATAAAGAATCGTGACATGATCGCCCAGTCCATGCCGACAGAGGCGATCCAATCAGTCCTGGCCGCCTCGAAACGCGTTCTGGTAGTTTCACACATTGATCCGGATGGCGACGCGCTCGGGACCCAACTCGCGGTCGGTGAATACCTGGAGGCGCTGGGCAAACAGGTGTTTATGGTCCGGGACTCCGAGATTCCCGCCAAGTACGCGTTTTTGCCGCGCATCGACCAGGTACGATTGGCCAGCAGCCTTCCCGCAGGTTTCACCGCTGACACGGCAGTAGTGCTGGAGTGTCCGACCATCGAGCGAATCGGATCGGCGGCCACGCATTTGACCGGCCAGGTAAGAATTGTAAATATCGACCATCACCGAGACAACGGCGCGTTCGGCGAGATCAATTGGGTTGATATCGAGCCGTCATCCGTTGGAGAAATGGTATTTGAGTACTTCGAGGCGGTTGGCTTCGGCATCACTAAGACAATGGCGGAGTGTATCTACACCGCCATGCTGACGGATACCGGGCGGTTCCGTTACGGTTCGACATCGCCACGAACGATGGAGATAGCCGGCACATTGATCGAAATGGGCGCCGACCCGCACAAGATCACAGACAGGGTTTATTACAACCTGCGACCTTCGACCATGAAATTAACCGGCAAGGTGCTCAACTCTGTCGAGTTCTATTGCGAGGGACGGGTGTGCATTTTGTCCCTGACCCAGGAGATGCTCAAGCAGGCGCACGCCGTGGAATCGGAATCCGACGGACTGGTTGACTTTACGTTGTTTACTCAAGGCGTGCGAGCGGGAGCGTTGGTCAAGGAATTAAAAGACGGCACGACGAAAGTGTCGTTCCGCTCACAGGACGGGATCAACGTCTCTGCTCTGGCTTACAAGTATGGTGGCGGCGGCCATTTTAACGCGGCGGGTTGCGTTATCCCTAAGCCGTTCCCGGAAGCAAAACTTGAAGTAATGCGTATGCTGTGCGAGGCGGATCATGCCCTGGCTTAATCGACATACCGGAGTCATACTGATGGACAAACCGACGGGCATGACCAGCCATGATATGGTGTACGCGGTCCGTCGGAGTTTGGAGCAGCAGGAAGTTGGTCATACGGGCACGCTTGATCCGTTAGCTGCCGGATTGCTGGTCATCTGTGTAGGTCGCGCCACCAAGATCGCGCAGTTCATTTCGAGTCTCGACAAAACGTATGTTGCCGATGTGCGGCTGGGACTGTGCTCTTCAACGTACGACGCGGAAGGAGTCGCGGCCGGCGCGGTTCCGCAGGAGACCTCGACCATCACGTCGGCGCAGGTAGAGCGCGCGTTGGCCAGATTTGTCGGCACGCACATGCAGCAAGTACCGGCACATTCCGCGGTGAAGATCAACGGTCAGCATCTGTACGAACTGGCCCGCAAAGGTCACGATATGGAGCTTCCTGAACGGGAAGTGACCATTTCGCATATCCAGTTGCTCGACTTTAAAGAATCCATCGCTCGATTCGAGGTTACCTGCAGCAAGGGAACGTATATTCGGACGCTGGCGCACCAGATCGGCGAGCATCTGGGTTGCGGCGGCTACCTTGCGGGTCTTCGGCGGACCAAAGTCGGGCCCTTTTCGATCGACAACGCTGTCACCATTGAGCAGATGAACCAAGCGGTCGCCAATAACGATATTGACTCGATCCTATTGCCGATATCGCGAGTGCTTCAGTTCGGCGCGGTCTGTATCCAGGACGAGTTCAGGATGCAGGTCGGCTACGGCCGGACCCCGGCCTGGAACGATATCTCCCGTGTGGAGGGCGTTTTTGATGCCGGAGACAGGGTGATGATCAAAAGTCTTACGGGGGAAGTACTGGCGGTTGGGATCGCCGGCTCCAGTTCGCACGGCTTTGAGGATCATACCGGACAGCCGGTTGCCAGCTATGTCAGGGTGCTTGCATGACGGCGCGGTTCGTCTATGACATCGCGCAATTCGAGCATTCCGCGAAAGGTGTGGTTGCCACGCTTGGAACCTTTGATGGTATCCATCGCGGCCACCAGGCTATCTTTAGCCGAGTGAAGGAGGCGAGTCGCGAATCTGGTTTGCCGTCGGTGCTGGTGACCTTTGATCCGCATCCGCGGTTCGTGGTGTCGCCCCAGAACGCGCCGCTGCTGTTGACGACTACGCCGGAGAAGGAAGAGTTCATTCCGTACTATTTTGACGGACAGGTCGTGGTGTTGCCGTTCACGAAGGACCTGATGAACCTCTCCGCCGAGCAGTTCGTGAAACAGATGCTGGTGGACAAGATCGGAGTAAAGAAACTGATCGTTGGTTATGACCACGCCTTTGGCAAGAATCGGAGCGGGAATATCCCGGAGTTGCGCAGATTATCGCATCTGTACGGATTCGAGGTGGAAGTGGTGGAGCCTGTCCTGGTTGACGGCACGCCAGTCTCTTCTACGCGCATCCGCAACGCGATACTCGGGCATAAATATGCCGACGCGCTCGGCCTCTTGGGTCACAACTACGCGATCTACGGGACGGTAGAACGTGGGATAGGGCTCGGTCGCAAGCTTGGCTATCCGACCGCCAACGTCGCCTACAGTCCGATGAAACTGCTTCCGCCGGAAGGCGTGTACGCCTGCTGGACGGAGATCGACGGCGAGAGCAAATGTGGAATGATGTTCATCGGCAAAAACCACTTTAACCCGTCGGGGCGGGTGACGGTCGAGGCGAACTTGTTTGACTTTGACCGCGATATCTATGACCATCATATTGTGGTCTATCCGACGCGCTTTATCCGCCAGAACGAGCGGTTCGAATCGACGGCTGAACTGGTCAAACAGATCGAAAGAGATAAAATCAGTGTATTGTCTATATTATCTAAAGGAGCACAGACATGCCAGTAACGAAGGAGCAGAAGGCTAAGGTCATCGAGCAGCATCGGCTGCACGGGACTGATACCGGCTCACCGGAGGTACAGATCGCTTTGTTGACCGAGCGGATCAACCTCCTGACAGATCACCTTAAATCACACAAGAAGGATTTCCACAGCCGTCACGGCCTGCTAAAGCTGGTCGGACAGCGTCGCCGCCTTCTGGACTATCTCAAGGATCGCGACATCCAGAGCTATCGCGCGATGCTTGGTGAACTTGGTCTGCGGCGATAAGGGAGAGGCACACACAACATTATGGCACATAAAGTAGAGTTTGAATTAGGCGGCCGAACGATGATCATCGAGACTGGTCGCATGGCCAAGCAGGCCAATGGCGCGGTGACAGTACAGTACGCGGATTCCATGGTGATCGCGACTGTCTGCGCTCAGCCGGAACCAAAGGAAGGTCAGGATTTCTTCCCGCTGACCGTCGAATATCGCGAGAAATCGTACGCCGCGGGGAAGATCCCCGGCGGCTTTTTCAAGCGTGAAGGACGCCCCTCGGAGAAAGAGATCCTGTCCGCGCGCATTATCGATCGGCCTATCCGGCCGTTGTTCCCGGAAGATTATTACGGGGAAACGCAGGTGATCGTCTATGTCATTTCGCATGACCAGAAGAACGACACCGACATTCTTGGCCTGATCGGCACTTCAGCCGCGATCGCGGTATCCGATGTACCGATCCAGAAGACAATTGCCGGAGTGCGCGTTGGGCGCATTGACGGCCAGTTCGTGATCAATCCAACTATCGACACGCTCGAGGACGCGGATATCAATATCACGATGGCCGGCTCGGCGGACAGCATTACCATGGTCGAAGGCGGCACGCGCGAAGTCTCCGAAGAGGATATCGTGCAGGCGCTGATGTT
>JAMPYH010000100.1 GCA_023700785.1 Candidatus Zixiibacteriota bacterium | reverse complement strand
TAAGGAGCGCGTAATGGCGGTAAAAAAGGTGAGTGCGCCGAAAAAACCGGCGGGACCCAAGGCGGCGCCTAAGTCCTTGTCGGTCAAGTCGAAAGCCTCCCCAATAAAGTTTTCTTCCGACGAAAAGCATTACTACTTCTTTGGCAACGGCCGTGCGGACGGCAACGCCACCATGAAGGATCTGCTTGGGGGAAAAGGGGCTAACCTGGCTGAAATGGCGTCTATCGGCATCCCGGTCCCACCCGGATTCACGATAACCACATCGGTGTGTAAGCTTTATTACGAAAACGGGATGGAAGTCCCCAAGCCGATCGACAAGGAGATGGAAAAGCAGATCGGTCTGATCGAACAGGCGTGCGGCATGAAGTTTGGCGACCCCGCCAATCCACTCCTGGTGTCAGTCCGCTCCGGCGCGAAGTTCTCTATGCCCGGCATGATGGATACCATCCTGAATCTTGGGCTCAATGAGCAGACCATTGAAGGTCTGGCCAAGAAGACCAACAACCAGCGCTTCGCGCTCGACAACTATCGCCGTTTCATCTCGATGTTCGGCAATGTTGTGCTCGGCATCGACAAGGAGCTGTTCGAGGAAGTGATCTCCGAGAAAAAGCATGAACGTCGAGTCAAGCAGGATAGCTCGCTCCAGGTCAATGACCTGAAAGATATCGTCAAACGCTACAAGCAGATCATCAAGCGGAAAACCGGCGAAGCGTTTCCGGATGAACCGTGGCAGCAACTACGCATGGCGAGGGACGCGGTCTTTCGCTCCTGGAACAATCCGCGCGCGATCTCATATCGACGCATGAACGGCATCCCGGCCGATCTCGGTACGGCGGTCAATATCCAGGCTATGGTGTTTGGAAACATGGGGAACACATCCGGCACGGGAGTGGGATTCACTCGAAATCCCGCCACCGGCGCCAAGGAGTTTTACGGCGAGTTCCTGATCAACGCCCAGGGGGAAGATGTGGTCGCCGGCATTCGTACGCCGCAGCCGATCTCGGAACTTCAGTCCGAACTCCCCGAAGTATTCAAACAGCTGAAGGATATCACTTCGCGACTCGAGAAACATTACCGCGACCTCCAGGATTTCGAGTTTACGATCCAGGAGGGGAAGCTGTACATGCTGCAGACCCGGAACGGCAAGCGAACGGTACAGTCGGCGGTAAAGATCGCGGTTGATATGGTGAAGGAGAAACTGATCTCCAAGGAAGAAGCGCTTCTCCGGATAGAGCCGGCGCAGATCGACCAGTTGCTTCACCCGATGATCGACCCCAAGGCGAAATATGATGTCATCGCCAAGGGGCTGGCGGCCTCCCCTGGCGCGGCCTCGGGCCATGTCTATTTTACCGCTGAAGACGCGGTCAAGCACTCCAATAAGCTGAGTACGATCCTTGTCCGCGAGGAGACCAATCCTGACGATATCGAAGGAATGAACGCGGCATCAGGTATTCTGACCGCTCGCGGCGGCATGACGTCGCACGCGGCTGTGGTTGCCCGCGGCATGGGGAAATGTTGTGTCACCGGAGCCGAGGCGGTCCGAGTGAATCTCCAGAAAAAGCAATTCTCGGTCGGCAAATTGACCATCAAAGAGGGGGAGATCGTTACCCTGAATGGTTCGACCGGCGAGATCATCCTGGGTGATGTTCCGACCATTGAGCCGGAATTATCGGGAGAGTTCTCCGAATTGATGACCTGGGCTGACGAATACCGCCGTTTGAGAGTACGCGCCAACGCCGATATCCCGCGCGATGCCGCGCAGGCGATCAAGTTTGGCGCCGAGGGGATCGGCCTTTGCCGCACTGAACATATGTTCTTCGCTGAAGACCGGGTACCGATCGTGCAGCAGATGATCCTGGCCGACACGCCTGAAGCTCGCCAGGCGGCGCTCGACAAACTGCTTCCCTTCCAGAAGAAGGATTTCAAAGGACTTTTCGATACCATGAAAGGTCTGCCGGTCACTATTCGGACGCTCGATCCGCCGCTGCATGAGTTCCTCCCCAAGAAGGAAGAAGTGGAAGCGCGGCTCAAGGCGCTTGATCCGAAGAGCGACGAATACGAAGAGGATCTGGCGGACCTCCAGAAGACGCTGAAGCGGATATCCGAATTGCATGAGTTAAATCCGATGCTCGGGCATCGCGGCTGCCGCCTGGGGATCACCTATCCGGAGATCACCGAGATGCAGGTGCGGGCGATCATGGAAGCGGCGTGTGAGCTTCATCGGAACAAGATCGAAGTTCATCCTGAGATCATGATCCCGTTGGTCGGACATATCAATGAGTTCAAAAACCAGAAGGAACTTGTGGTGAGAGTCGCCAATGAAGTGATGGCTCGCTACAAGGTCAAAGGTTTGACCTACATGATCGGCACGATGATCGAGATCCCGCGCGCGGCAGTGACGGCCGGCGAGATCGCGTCCGAGGCCGAATTCTTCAGCTTTGGCACCAACGACCTGACCCAGATGACCATGGGTTTTTCTCGTGACGATGCCGGCAAGTTCCTGAAGTATTACCAGGAGCATAACGTCCTGCCGCAAGATCCGTTTGTCTCCATCGACCAGGCCGGTGTCGGCCAGTTGGTGAAGATGGGAAAGGAGCGCGGTCGAGAGGCTCGGGCTGACCTCAAGGTTGGTGTCTGCGGCGAGCACGGCGGCGATCCCGATTCGATCGACTTCTTCCATCAGATCGGACTGGATTATATCTCCTGCTCACCCTATCGTGTCCCGATCGCGAGAATGGCCGCGGCGCAGGCGGCGATCAAAATGGCCGGCAAGGTCAAGTCGGGTAGCGGCACCAAATAGATTCTATCCGACCTCGATTTGATCAGACCAGGGCGAAAGCTTAGCGGCTTTCGCCCTTTTTCGTGGAAATGGTCCGTCCACTATCGGGGGAAGTTTAGCTTGACTTTTGGGTGAAATCTCGTTCCTTTTTTCACATGAAAATAGACACAACCGCTTCACGTCGAGGCAAAAAGCAGCGTAAGCCGATTCATGAGCCGGTCCGGACTGCAGATTATGCGATTGTGAGACAGTCAGTTATGCGACACGAATTGGACTATATCTTTCGCCCGTCTTCGGTGGCGGTCATTGGCGCCTCCACCCAGAAAGGGACTATCGGCAGGGAAACCCTGCATAATATTCTGACCGCCGAGTTTAACGGCAAAGTCTTTCCGGTAAATCCCAAGGCTCCGGTTATTCACTCGATCAAATCTTATTCCACGGTGCTGGATGTTCCGGACGCCGTGGATCTGGCCATTGTGATCGTCCCCAAAACCGCGGTGAAAGAAGTTGTCCAGCAGTGCGGTGAAAAGGGGGTGAAGGGGCTCGTTGTAATTTCGGCAGGATTCTCCGAGACCGGACACGAGGGACGTCTTGCCGAGATCGAGATCGTTGATATCTGCCACAAATACGGCATGCGGTTGATAGGCCCGAATTGTTTTGGCGTGGTCAATACTGATCCAGGAGTGAATCTGAACGCCACGTTCGGCAAGACATTTCCGAAGATCGGAAACGTGGGACATATCACTCAGTCCGGCGCGATGGGGGAAGCGATCATGAGCCAGGCGAAAGAGCTTGGTATCGGCTTCTCGATGATCGCGTCGATCGGCAACAAGGCGGATATCTCAGTCAATGACATTTTACTCTATATGAAGGATGATCCGCGCACCGATGTGATCCTGCTCTACGTGGAGAACTTCGGTAATCCGCGCCACTTCACCCAGATCGCGCGGGAGATCTCGCGCGTCAAGCCGATCGTGGCGGTGAAATCGGGCCGGACCAAGCTTGGCGCCAAGGCGGCGTCGTCGCACACCGGCGCGCTGGCGGATGTTGATGTCGGCGTGGACGCGCTGTTTGAGCAGACTGGCGTGATGCGAGTCGATACGGTCGAAGAACTCTTTGATGTAGCGGTGGCGCTATCCAATCAGCCGGTGCCAAAAGGGAATCGTGTGGTGGTCGTGACGAATGCCGGCGGGCCGGGGATCCTCGCCACAGACGCGCTGGTCAATAATGGGCTCGATATGCCACAGTTTTCCTCGTCAACGATTAAGGAACTGAAGAAGTTCAGCGCGGCGAACGCTTCGTTCGCAAACCCGATGGATATGGTGGCCGGAGCAAGAGGACTGCAATTCAGGTTGACTCTGGAAGCGGTGGAGAAAGATGACCGTTATGATACCATCATGCCGATCTTTGTCCCGCCGATCACGATCGACCAGATGGATGTAGCGGTGAATATTCATGCCGCGCTGGAGAAGACCGAAAAGACGGTACTGAGCTGTTTCTTTGGCGCGGGCGAAGGTTCCAAGGCGATGGAATATCTGAAGGGACATGGTATTCCCGTGTACATTTTCCCGGAGGCGATCGCCAAGACCCTCGGCACGATCTCGCGCTACCGCCAATGGCTGGATAAGCCGGTCGGCAAAGTCAGGACCTATAAAGTTGATGCGGAAAAGGTACAGAAGATCATCGACAGGAACCTAAAAGGTCAGGACGGAGCGATAGTCGGCGAACAGGCGATAGAAATCCTCAACGCGTATGGCATTCCTGCGGCGGGTTACCGCTTTGCCGCGACCGCCAAGGAAGCCGCGGAAGTCGCCGGCGAGATCGGTTACCCGGTGGTCATGAAAGTCAACACACCCGCTATTCTGCACAAGACCGAACTCAAGGCGGTGATAGTTGATCTGCGCTCGGACAAGGAGGTACGCAACGCGTTCCAGGAACTACAGAAGCGGGTCGGCAAGCTCAAACGAGGGGAGAAGTTCACGGTCGCCATGCAGAAGATGCTCCAGGGCGGGGTCGAGGTCGTCATCGGAATGACCACGGTGCCGTCGTTCGGACCGTTAATGATGTTCGGTCTCGGCGGGATCTATGTGGAGGTGATGAAGGATGTCGCCTTCCGGATCAATCCCCTGACCGACGAGAACGCCAAAGAGATGATCCGGTCTCTTAAATCCTATCCACTGTTGACCGGATTCAGGGGGGCGGAACCGGTGGATGTCGCGCTGATCGAAGAGACCCTGTTACGTCTCTCGCAACTGGTGCGCGATTTCGACGTCATCTCTGAGATCGACATCAACCCGTTCATTTGTTCGCCGGAGCGGAATAATTGCAAGGCGGTGGACGCGAGGTTCATAATCACGCAGCTCCCGGCCAAGCACAAATAACTTGAGCAATTAAAGGCCCAAGCATATCTTCCGGAGCCGGTCAAATGAGACCGGCTCCGGCTGTTTTAGGAGGAGTCCGTGCGGTACGAATTACGATCGATCGGGATCTGGGCGCTTATCAAAGTGTCGTTCTTCCTGAACCTGATCTTCGGCTTCATCTTTGGGATCTTTTATTCGCTCATCCTGATCCCCCTGACCCGTTTGGTAGCTCAATTCGCGGATGTTGAGACGCTCCAATATGAGAGCGACGCGACTGCGGGAATGCTTTTTGTGCTGCCGTTCTTTTTCGCCCTGTTCGCCGCCTTCATCAATACGATGTTTGTCGCGTTGATAGGCGCGATCTATAACGGCATTGCCAGGATCACCGGAGGATTCGAGCTGCGATTAGAGAAGACGCCGGAGACGGAAATCCTGCGAGTTGAGCCGGTCGAACGGAGACCGGCAACGGATATTCATTCGACCGGACAGCCAACTGCTCCCGCGCCGCCTCCGCCGTACCGTCCCCAATCAGTCTCCCCGGCGCCGACCTATCATCAAGACAGCACGCCAACACCTGGAAATCCGGTGGTGGACCCCTATGTGGAGCCGGACGAAGAAGGCCCACGCCCTGAGAATCCATAACCCTGGAAATAAAGTGTCATGACGAATAGAGAAGTCACCGTCCGTATAGCGCCCTCGCCAACCGGTTATCTGCACGTCGGCACGGGCCGAACCGCCATTTTCAACTACCTGTTTGCCAAAAAACATGCCGGCAAGTTTCGCATCCGGATCGAAGATACTGATGTGGAGCGCTCAGACGCCTCGTTGGTTGAGCCGATCCTCAACGCGCTCCGGTGGCTCGGGTGTGAATGGGATGGCGAGGTCATCTACCAGTCGCGCCGATTTGATCTCTATCGCCAGTACGTAGAAAAGCTTCTTGAGTCAGGGCATGGTTATCGCTGTTTTTGTACACCGGCCGAACTCGAGGCTGAGCGCAATCTGGCTATGGCCGAGAAGCGGGCGCCCAAGTACAGCCGGAAATGCCTGCGGATGTCGCAGGACGAAGTGCGCAAGCGGGTCGAACGCGGAGACAAATTCGCGATCCGACTCCGTATCCCTGATGGAGAGACCAGCTACGACGACATGGTGCTCGGCCTGTTGACCCGAAAGAATGAGGATCTCGAAGATTTTGTCGCGGCCCGGTCGGACGGCACGCCGACCTATAATTTCGCGGTGGTGATCGACGACCACGATATGGAGATCACGCATATCGTTCGGGGGAATGACCATGTCACCAATACGTTCAAACAGATCCATCTCTATCACGCGTTCGGCTGGGATGTCCCCCGATTCGGGCATACGCCGTTGATCCTTCGGCCAGACAAACAGAAAGTCTCAAAGCGGCTTGGGGACAAGGATGTCGCGGCGTACCAAAAGGAAGGGATCCTTCCTGAGGCGATGTTCAACTATCTCTGCATGCTCGGCTGGTCACCCAAAAACGACCGGGAGATCTACAGTACACAGGAGCTGATCGACATTTTTGACTCAGCCAATTTTAATCCGTCAAACGCGGTCTTTGACGAGGAGAAGCTGGTCTCTTTCAATAAAGCACATATCATGAAGAAGTCGGACCATGACCTTGCGGTCCTGGTCGCGCCGATGCTGGTGGATGCCGGCTTGACCACCAAATACTGGTTGGAGACTCGCTGGGAGTATCTTCGGATGGTGATCTCGCTCCTCAAGGAGCGAGTACGGCGCGTGACCGACTTTGTCAGCCTTGGCGGGTACTTCTTCTTTTTCGACTATTCCTATGACTCAAATGCCGAAGCCGAGCAGTTTACGCCGGAGGCGGCGGAGCTGCTTTCGGTGCTCGCCGAGCGGTTCGCGTCACTGACCGAGTTCAGTCACGCCTCCACTGAGGCCGCTCTGACCGGGCTGGCTGAGGAGAGGGGTGTAAAGAAAGCAAAGTTGATCCATCCGACGCGTCTGGCGGTTTCAGGTATAACAGTCGGCCCAGGGCTGTACGATCTGCTGGTGGCGCTGACGCAACCCGTTGTGGTTGAACGGATGAAAAAAGCTGTTGACAGTATTCGGGCAAGGCACAAACTTTAGGGCCAATAACGATTTAGCTCCGGGAAATTATGGCTACAACCAAACGTACGATCGCGACCATCCTCAAGAAAGCCATTAAGGGCGAAGAGGATGGCTATTATTTCTATAACCTCCTGGCCGAAAAATCGACCAACTCTGATGCCCGCCGCAAACTCGAGGGACTCCGCGATGATGAGCTGCGTCACAAGGAGACACTGGTCGCGATCTTTGACCAGTTTGTGGGTGGGGATATCGGCAAATTGCCGGCCAAAGGGATCAACGCGCTCGCGCAGGTATTCCGCAAGGGACATATCATGGAGCGCAAGTCCGAGATGGAGTTCATCAACCTGGCGATCGAGGCGGAACTTGCCGCGACCAAGTATTACCGCGAGGAGCGCGAGCTGGTGGATGATCCCGGTTTCCGGAAGATCTTTGACGAGTTAGCCGCCGAAGAACATCGGCATTTCGAATTGCTGCAGGCTGAGAAGGAAGCGCTGGCGGGAAACTATAGTTGGTTCGGGTATGACGAAGGCGCTCCGCTCGAACACTGACGAACGAGTAGAACCGGAAATTAGCAGGAGACAGGCACGATGCAGTGGGTGTGCGACATCTGCGGTTACGTACACGATGAGGAAGAACCCCCGGAAGGATGCCCGGTCTGCGGCGCTCCCCGAAGCAAATTCTCCGAATGGTCTGAAGAGGATGATGTGCTGGGAGACGGCGAAGATTTCCTGGATGAGGATGAAGACGATTACCCCGGGAACGGAAACGATGACGACCGCTACTGAGCGGTTGTTACGTGGGAGCAGATAAGACGGAGCATACAGAAGTACAGTCCCGGACATTGCAGGTGGGCGATCTGGCGCCGGATTTTACGTTGCCGACGCACAATGAGGGGGAGTTGAACCTGGCGTGGTATCGGGGCCGAAAGAATGTCGTCCTGGCGTTTTATCCCGGCGACTGGACGCCGCTCTGCGCCGCGCAAGTTCCAGCTTACGAACATATCATGCCGGAGTTTTCCACCTACAATACGCAACTGCTGGCAATCTCGGCTGACTCCATCGCGAGCCACCAGGCATGGGCAAAAGCGCATGGCGGATTCTCGTTCCCGCTGATGTCTGACTATTTTCCGCATGGGCGCGTGGCCAAATTGTACGGCGTCCTCAATCCACGCGGCTACGCTGAACGCACGGTCTTTCTCATTGATAAAACCGGCATCCTCAGATATATCGAGCG
>JAMPYH010000099.1 GCA_023700785.1 Candidatus Zixiibacteriota bacterium | reverse complement strand
CTTGACATTTACTGGATGGATCTCCCGCCCCCCGATAACCGTCATGATCTCGTTGCCGAGTTTTTTGAGCGCCAGCCCGCGCGTGACTATCCCCGGGAAATCCGCCGCCATCTGGATAGAGTCTTCGTAGCCCAAGAAATCCGGCGCGTGCAGCATGTAGATATGCAGTACATGGCTTTCGATCCACTCGCCGCAATAGAGTAGCCGGCGCAGGGCGCGCAGCTGCCCGCCGACAGTGACCCCGCACGCGGTCTCCATGGCGTGCACGGATGACATCTGGTACGCCACCGGGCAAATGCCGCAGATGCGGGCGGTGATATCCGGCGCTTCGGTGAAATGTCGTCCTCGAAGAAACGCCTCAAAGAAGCGCGGCGGCTCAAAAATGCCAAACTTCACGTCCTGAACTTTGTCCCCCTTTATCTTCACCAGGACCGACCCTTCACCCTCAACTCGAGCGAGGTAATCGACCTTGATCGTCCTA
This sequence comes from Candidatus Zixiibacteriota bacterium, assembly GCA_023700785.1. Taxonomy (GTDB): domain Bacteria; phylum Zixibacteria; class MSB-5A5; order GN15; family FEB-12; genus FEB-12. Next base: position 8,013 of record JAMPYH010000099.1, on the reverse strand, counting down.
TTCTTCATGAGCTTCGCTCTCCTTGCGGAACGCGTCGGCGTAGGCGTTGAATCCACGGAATGACCGCACAATCCCGTCGTTGGTGATCCCCATCGCTTTCCATTGGTCGGCGAGCGCGCCGGTGTTGGGCGTTTCCTTGGGGCCAAAGCAGCCGTAGCATCCACGGTGATAACTTGGGCAGATCGCGCCGCACCCGGCCTGGGTAACCGGTCCCATGCAGGGCGTCCCATGGGCGACCATGACGCAGACTGTCCCCCGCCGTTTGCACTCCATACAGACAGAGTATGGCGGCGTGACCGGTTTGCGGCCGTTCAAGAACGCCGAGACCGTTTCCACCAACTGTGCCTTGCTGATCGGGCAGCCACGCAGCTCAAAATCAACAAACACATGATCCGCGATCGGCGTCGATTTGTTGAGCGTCTCGAGAAACTCCGGGTTGCTGTACACGTACGAGGCGTATTGTTTGACATCCGTGTAGTTTCTCAGAGCCTGTATCCCGCCCGCCGTGGCGCAGGCGCCGATCGTGATCAATAATTTTGACTGCCGGCGCACCTTGTGTATCCGCTCGGCGTCATGAGGGGTCGTGATCGATCCTTCGACCAGCGAAACATCGTACGGCCCCTTCATCACGTTGCGGGATGCCTCGACAAAGTTCGCGATATCGATCGCGCCGACTATCTGAAGTAATTCGTCCTCACAATCCAACAGACTAAGCTGGCATCCGTCGCAGGACGCGAATTTCCATACAGCCAGCTTCGGTTTGGCAACGCTGCGCATCGCTATATCTCTCTCTTGTTGAGGAACTCTCGAACCTGACCGTAGCGGAACACCGGCCCGTCCTTACAGACGAAGAGAGGTCCGAACTGGCAATGCCCGCAGAACCCGACCGCGCATTTCATATTTCGCTCCAGCGACAGGTAGATGGAATCCAGCGCGACTCCCCGCTTTTGTAGCCCGAGCACGGTGAAGCGCATCATGATCTCCGGCCCGCAGACCATGGCTACCGTATTGGTCGGATCAAACGGCGCTTTGGGGATCAGGTTGGTCACGACTCCAACATTCCCTCGCCAGGTCCCCATGGCGCGGTCAACCGTGACATGTACTTCAAGGTCAAAGCGCGAGCGAAGCTGTTCCAGATCCTTGCGGTAGAGAATATCCGAAGGCGTTCGAGTACCGTACAGGAGCACGACCTTGCCGTATTTGGTGCGGTGCGAAAGAATGTGGTACAGGGCGGGGCGAAGCGGAGCAAGCCCGATACCTCCCGCGATTATCACGACATCATTGCCGACCGCCTCCTCCACTGGCCAGGCGGTCCCGTATGGCCCACGGACACCGATCAGATCGCCAACTTTGAGCTTCGACATCACTTTGGTGACCGTGCCGACCGCGCGTGTAGTGTGCACCAATACATTGCCACGCGATGGGTCGCCGGAGATCGAGATCGGTACTTCGCCGACCCCATACAGGTAAAGCATGTTGAACTGGCCGGGCCTAAACGAAACTTCGGCGCCGCCATGCGACGGCGTCAGTTCGAGCGTGAAGGTGTCATAGGTATCATTTATCACCTTCCGCACGCGGAATGTCTGGGGAAGCATCGGATTGAGATCCGGCGCTCCCACAGCGGACTGAACGGACTGTGTAGTCATTTATAAAGATCCATCAATTGCAGGCGTGTGCTCGCGATCCGTTGTTCCATGATCTGCGCGAATCGCTTGAACAATTCATAACCGAGTTCATGATCGGCGTCGCACTTCTGGCGAAGGCACTTCCCGTCCAGCGCGATCGCGCGGGTCAGGTCGAGCGCTTTGGAATCGAAGTGATGAATGTAGGGCGGAAAAAGCCATGACCAGCCCAATACGTCGCCGTCGCCGACCGTTTGAATGGTGATCGGCCCGGATGTCGGATTGACTATCTCCACCGCGACTCGTCCCTGCCTGACCAGGAAGAAGGTATTCGCTTCCATCCCGGCGCGGTCGATCTGCTGGCCAGCGTCATATTTGACATTGCTGGCGCAGCCGACGATCAGCTGGATGTGTTTTTCGGACATCCCGGCAAAAAAGGGATGTTCAGCGACATAGCGTTCCAATGTCTCCATCACTTACTCCTTCGATTTGATCGATCCCGCTTCAACCAATTCACTATCGCGAATAGCCTTGAGTTCCTCGGTAACGTCGATGCCGACGGGACACCAGGTAATACAACGTCCACAGCCGACACAGCCTGCGGAACCGAACTGGTCGCCCCATGAGCCAAACTTATGCGTGAGCCACTGTCGATACCGGGTTCCCGGCGATGTGCGGATACTGCCGCCATGGATATAGGAAAACTCCATCGTAAAGCAGGAGTCCCATTTCCGCCAACGTTCCGCGCGGGTTCCCCGCAGATCGGTCGTATCCTCGATCGTCGTACAGAAACAGGTCGGACAAACCAGCGTACAGTTGGCGCAACTCATACAGCGCGACGCGATATCCTGCCACCGCGGATTCTCCGTATTGCGATAGAGGATCTCTTTCATCTCAGACATATCTACTTTGCGCCCCATCTGGTGAGTCGCGGTAGCGATAACGCGATTGGCAGCCTGAATGTCTGACTCGGAGGCAACTTCCGCAGGAAGACCGGCAAGCACTGTAGCGCCCAGTGCGCTCCCTGTTTCGATCAGGAAATAATGGTGATCGCTCTCACGGATCTCGGTCAACGCAAGATCGTAACCATGTTCCGCCCGCGGCCCGGTCCCCATTGACGCGCAGAAACAGGTCCCGCCTGCCTTCTCGCAATTGACGGCAACGATCAATGTATTGGTGCGAAGTTCGGCGTAGATGGGGTCAACGTACGGCCCTCCGAGGAGCACCCTATCCTGGATCGCTATGGCGTGAAGTTCACAGGCGCGCACGCCCAGGAACGCCTGCTTCTTCGCAGGAGGTTGCGCGTCATTAACCGCAAACTCATTTCCGTTTTTTTCTGCCTCAAGAATGCGAACAGACGGCTTGTGGAGATATTTCTTCCAGGACTGCGGACCGACCGTGAAGTTGAACAAAGTTTTGGCCGCCCTCTTGGTAAGACGATAACTTGCATTGGATTGTGTGTCGATCCAGCCGATCGGCAGATCCTCAGACGAACTGATCTCGTCATACACGATGGCAGCGTCTTGAACTACCGGGCCAATCACCGCGTAGCCTTGATCCCGCAGGTTTCTAATTAGAGTATTCAGATGCTCGACGGTAAAGACGCGAGGGGCGCCATTTGAAGTAAAGGAGCCTTCAGAGCTGGACTGAACTTTGTCAGTTTTCATGCGTGCCGGTCACCTATGATCTTGCAGGATTCAAATTTCATCCTTCATACTATCGACCAACCATGTGAAAAAAAGAACAAAGAGTCAACAATAAAAGGAACTAAGCAATCCATTTTATTGCCAGCTCTCACCAACACCATGCCCAAAGATTGACTCAAATCAACCTACTACAATACAGAGAGATAGCTGGTTGACCGCAAGCAGGCTTCGACTCGACAAACAAAGACAAACTTTGTTGGGTTTGAAGGAGTACTTGCCGCGTCGTTCATTGCTTTTGTTGCCATATGTAAGAATACTCGAATTAGGTCTGGAAGGTAAAGCACGATTCATTTCATGGTGCGTCCTGCGTCATGTCCTATCTCACCGCAACACTTGCGGTTCAGGCGGGATAATGCGTACCTTGTCAGCCACCTTGTCGAACTAAACTGAATGAAGATCGCGCTCGCTCAACTCAATCCGGTCGTTGGTGATATTGACGGCAACTGCCTCCGTCTTATCGAGACCGTGCGGCATCTTAACGGCGCCGTCGACCTCGTCGTTTTTTCCGAACTATATTTGGCGGGGTATCCGCCCCGCGATCTCCTCGCCGAACCCTGGTTTCTCGACAAAGTGCGGGAAGGCATTCAGCGCATCGTTGACGAATCGAAGAACTTCGGCGATACCGGAGTTCTGTTTGGCGCTCCGGTTCGGACCGGAGATTCCACAGGGCTGGGACTGTTCAACTCGGCCTTGCTGGCGTATCAGGGGAATCTGCTCTTCACGCAGCACAAGTCTCTCCTTCCAACCTACGACGTGTTTGATGAAGCGCGCTACTTTGATGAGGCGCGGTCGATCGCCGCTCTCCCTTTCAAGCACGAGATCCTGGGGATCTCGATCTGCGAGGATGCCTGGAACGACCCCGAACTTTGGCAGAAACGGATCTACCCGTTCGATCCGGTGGCAGAGCTGGTGAAACAGGGGGCGACCGTACTGATCAATATCTCAGCCTCTCCCTTTTATCTCGGCAAGGACGCGATCCGCTATCGCCTTATCCATAACCACGCGCGAAAGCATCAGCGGCCGTTCATTTTTGTCAACCAGGTCGGCGGCAATGACGAGTTGGTCTTTGACGGTCGCAGTATGGCCTTTGACCGTGACGGCAATCCCACCGCGTTGTTACCTGCCTTTGTCGAAGACGTTCGAATCATCGACTCAGACCATCTCAACGGCGGACAGACATTTAAGGAGCAGGATCGGATCGAGGCGCTCTATTACGCATTGGTTCTGGGCATTCGTGACTATCTCAGAAAGTGCGGTTTCAAGAAGGCCGCCATCGGTCTCTCCGGCGGAATAGATTCCGCCCTGGTCTGCGCTCTCGCCGCTGAAGCTATCGGCCCGGAAAATGTGATCGGGATCGCGATGCCATCCCGCTTCTCCGCCGAAGAATCGACCACACTCGCGCAGAAACTCGCGGCAAATCTCAATGTTGGGATCCATGTCGTCCCGATAGAGACTGCCTATACCGCCTATCTGACAACTTTGGCCTCTCTCGGGGTTGACGCCAGTACCGTCTCGGTCACGTTGGAGAATATCCAGGCCCGCATCCGCGGTAATTTCCTTATGGCGCTCTCCAACGAGGTCGGCGCGATCGTCCTCTCTACCGGCAACAAGTCGGAACTGGCGATGGGCTACTGCACTCTCTACGGCGACATGGTGGGAGGTCTGGCGGTGATCTCGGATGTTCCCAAGACCATGGTGTACGCGTTATCCCGCTACATAAATCGCGAGCGAGAGATCATTCCGGACCGCATCATCACCCGTCCGCCGAGCGCGGAACTTCGACCCAACCAGACCGACCAGGACACTCTCCCACCCTATGACATCCTTGACCGGATCCTGGTCGAGCATATCGAGAACCATCGCTCGCTGGCCGAGATAACCGCGCTGGGCTTCGACCCGACGGTCGTTGCCTGGGTGCTGAAAACTGTGAGTCGAAATGAATACAAGCGCCGCCAGGCCGCGCCCGGATTCAAAGTCACTTCCCGGGCGTTTGGTCTCGGCCGACGCATGCCGATCGCGGCCAAATACCAGTTCTGATCTCACTCGAGATATGCTTCGCTCTACTGCCGCCACATTTCTGGTCTTAGCCGTGTCGTCACTGGCCGTGCAATCAGCCGGATCTTCTCATTCAGCCACTCAGCAGCCCAAACTTGCCGTCGTGATCGTGGTGGACCAGATGCGGCCGGATTACCTTAGCCGTTTCGATCGATTCTACACCGGCGGCTTTCGACGTTTGCTCGATAGCGGCGCGGTCTTTCTGAATGCCTTCCATGATCATGCGGCCACTGAGACGGCGGTGGGTCATTCCACCATCTCCACCGGCTGCCTTCCGTCGCGGCACGGGATCATCGGCAATGACTATTATGACCGTATCGAGAAAAAAAATGTCTATGCCGTTCTTGACACGCTTTCACCTCTGGTTGGCGAGATATCCGGAAAAGGCGTATCCCCCCGTCGTATGTTGGCGCCGACCCTGGGAGAGTACCTCAAGCAGATGTCGCCCGAGTCCAGGAACTTTTCGATGGCCATCAAAGATCGTTCCGCTATCTGCATGGCGGGAAAGCAGGCTGACGGCGTTTATTGGTTCGATCGCCGGACTGGCTCCTACGTCACGTCAACCTACTATGATTCAAGCTACCCCCTCTGGGTGGACTCTTTTAATACCGCCAAGCAGGTGGACACCTATTTCTCGAGAAGCTGGGAAAAACTGCTGGCGGACTCGGTCTATGTGTTATCGCGCGAAGACGCGTCTCCGTTCGAAAATGACGGCATCTACACGACTTTCCCCCACACGTTCACGGAGTTCTCGAAACACCCGGACAAAAGATATTACGACGAATTGTACGCGACGCCCTTTGCCGATGAGGTCACCTTCTCCCTCGCGAAAGCGGCCGTTCACTACGAGAAACTTGGTTCTGATTCCGTTCCCGATCTGCTCTGGATAAGCGGTTCGGCGGCGGACGCCGCGGGTCATACCTATGGTCCGTTCAGTCAGGAAATGCAGGATTTCTATCTGAGGCTGGACCTATATCTTGGAGATCTATTTGGCTTTCTCGACTCAGTGGTTGGTGCGAACAAATATGTTGTCGCTCTCTCTTCAGACCACGGCGCTCTGCCGATCCCGGAGGAGCTGAAACAGCAGGGCGTCAACTCGGGAAGAATTCACCCCGATGCGATCAAAGCCGACATGCTGCACATCGGCGATAGTCTCGTCGCGGATCTTCTGGCGAAACACAATCCATTCCTCACCACCGGGTCTGAGATCGTATTGGATTCCACGGCAAAATCATTCACCGACATGTCTGTCCCAGAGTTCCAGGGCTTGGTCGCGAGCCGACTAAAACAGCTCCCCTATGTCGCCGCGACCTACACCCGCTTCCAACTCTCTCGCGACATTCCTCAAGAGGTTGACCCTTACTGGCGGCGCTACCGCAACTGCTATCATCCTGACCGTGGATCGGATCTCTTTGTCCGCTTCAAGGAAAACTACATAGTGACTCGAGACACCACCGGCACCACCCATGGTTCAGCGTATGACTACGACTGCATTGTACCGATCGTCTTTTTTGGACCCGGTGTGCGGTCTGGACAATTTTACGACCGCATTCGAACTATCGATATCGCCCCGACCCTGGCGAGGCTTCTGCTCATCCCGACTGACGGGAAGTTTGACGGCTCCGCTGTGAAGGCCGCTCTGCGGCAGTAGTCCACTCATGCCGTATAATATTGATAGACAATAAGATAAGTAACGCGATCTCCACGGCGAGACTGGCTTTACTTGGTCGCGGAGACCAGCCAAGATCCCAATTTTCTTCGCCGCTTCCCGGTCTTTCTTGACATTTGTGAAACAATTCACTACTAATAGCGGCACTATTTTGTCGTCGGAACAAAGAACTTAGATGTTTGACTATACGCATTGCGAGCGGGTGTTTGGAACTGGTCGGATCGCGGCTGAGAAAATGTCGGCCGATCGCGTTCAGTCCTCGTCCTGCTCGCGTCTTTACATCCTTAGGAGGAATTGGTAATGGCAAGTACATCCTTTAATCCATTCGCCATGGCGCAGTCACAGTTTGACCATGCCGCCGACTTTCTCGGCCTGGATCAAGGGACTCGTGAACTGCTCCGTTGGCCGGCCCGCGAATATCAGTTCGCGATCCCGGTTCGGATGGATGACGGCACGATCAAAGTTTTTCGCGGTTTCCGCGTCCAGCATAACGACTCGCGCGGCCCGTCCAAGGGCGGTATCCGCTTTCACCCGCACGAGACGATCGACACCGTCCGCGCTCTGGCGATGTGGATGACCTGGAAATGCTCCGTGGTTGACATCCCGCTCGGCGGCGGCAAAGGCGGCGTCATCTGCGACCCGCACCACCTCTCCATGCGCGAACAGGAGCAGATCTGCCGAGGCTGGGTTCGTCAGCTCTCCCGCGATATCGGCCCGCTTATCGATGTCCCGGCGCCCGATGTTATGACCAACGCCCAGCACATGCTCTGGATGCTTGACGAGTTCGAGACCATCCATCGCGGACATCACCCGGGCCTGATCACCGGCAAACCAGTCGGCATGGGCGGCTCCCTCGGCCGGACTGAAGCTACCGGCTACGGCGTTATCTACACCGTTCGCGAAGCGATGAAAGAGCTTGGCATGACGCCCAGCAACTGCACTGCCTCCGTTCAGGGTTTTG